>JAZUEV010000412.1:0-4737 GCA_045640345.1 Treponema sp. | reverse complement strand
GGTAAAAAAGACTGCCCCAGATTTGAGACAGTCTTTTGTGTTAGTAAGGTGCTGTTGCGTTGAGCCAACCAGTACTTTCGTGATAAGGGAGCTTGTTTATAAATGCTGATGTATTGTTGGTTGTTAAAAGTGAGTGTAAGTTACTTGCACTAGGTGCTGTTACTATCCAGAAATAGTAGGTTGTTCCACTGGAGAAAATAGAATATGTCGAGTCTCTTGCGGACATTCCAGGAGCCCAATAATCCAAATACTTTGCTTTTCCATTACCCATGTCAGTATTGCTTGTACCATAATATATGTATGTATAATAATTGCTCGCGTAAGAAGTTGGATATGTCCAGCTTATTTTTATTCGCTTGGTTGATGCTGGTTCGACCTTGAATGATACAGAACTTAAAATTGGGGCTTGTACAGCTGTGGTGCTCATTCGTGTGTCATTGTTAATATCGCTTCCGCTTGTGCTAGTTTCGGTCCATGTGACGACCCAGACATAATAATTAGTACTAGGGGTAACAGAAATATTTGTTGATGTAACTCCTGGTGCTTCCCATCCCCTGTAAGTGGCTTTTGAAATATCGTTTTCGGTGCCTAACATGAACAATGTTCCAGCGTAGTTTCCAGATGTTGGGTTTGTCCAGCTGATATCAAGACTCATATTTGTTGCGCTGGTTATATTATTAAGTACTTTGATATTTGTAACTCCGTTTGGTCTAGTGTAGTGTGAGGTAGTTGTTCCTGTACTTTCATTTGATGTGGTTCCCAGATAAGTCGTAACTTTGAAATCATAAAGGTTTCCTGCAGACAATCCTGAAACTGTATATGATGTGCCAGTGGTGTATGTGTAATAGGTGTAAGAACTGCTGTTGGAGAGTTTGTAGTAGATTCTGTATCCAGTGACTGAACCAGCTGATGGACTTGACCAAGACAATGTTTCGGAGGATGTTGTTGTTGCCGTGACTTTAAGGTTTGAGACATTGCTAGGTTTTGTATATTGAGATGTTATAGTTGTTCCTGAACTTTCCCATGATGTGGAGCCTAGGTAAGTTCTAACCATGAAGTCGTATTGTTTTCCTGTAGACAATCCTGAAACTGTATATGATGTGCCAGTGGTGTATGTGTAATAGGTGTAGGAACTGTTGCTTGAGAGTTTGTAGTAGATTTTGTATCCAGTGGCAGAACCGGATGATGGCTTTGACCAAGACAATGTTTCGGATGCTGTAGTTGTTGCTGTGACTTTTAGGTTTGTAACATCATTAGGGCGAGTATATACAAATAGCTTGCTTGAAGTTTGATTTGAGTTTCCAAAAATATCTACAAATTCAAACGCAATTTCGTAGCTGGTTCCGGCAGTTAGATCAGATATGGTACATGTTGAACTAGTTCTTGGAACTGTTATTGTTTTGTATTCGGCATTACTGTTTGCAACCCTATATTTGACGATAGTTTCCTTAAAATCTGCAACGCTAGGATTAGTCCATGAAACTGTTATAGAGTTTTTTGTGGAATCTGATTGTTTGAAGCCTGTTCCAAGTGCCGGTGGTGTTTTGTCAATGGCGAAATAATAGATTTTTTTCGTTTCGTTATCATTCATGTCTTTGAATGTTACTGTCAAACGAGACACACCCTGTGGTATGTTATTGAGCGATATTTCACTGGGGTTAGTTTCTGTACCAAGTGAACAGGATGTGGTAGACGGATTTGTGAACATTACGGTTTGGTTTGGAAAGGTTATTTTGGGGTTTAATTTTATGTAATTGCTGTTATAGATTTGTTCAAGAGTGATAGTAAAATTAGAATTTGGTCCAGAATCTGAATCCAAAATCCTTGCGTATATTTTGATTTTGCCATTTTTTAATTTCGAAATTTTATCTAAACTTGTGTAATCCAATGCGGAGGATTCAGGTTCTACAGTGGAAAGCGTAGTCCCATCGCTGGTATAAACATTGCACACAACAACTTCTGGTGGTACGGTGTCTGTTTTGTCGTTTACATTGTAAATCCATTTTTTTACATTGTTTAGTTTGACATCAGCGTTTTCGGCTATGTAAAAAATGTCTGGGGAGATATCAACCTCAACTTGTGTGCCAGATTCAGGGGATGTACCTTTTTTTGTTGGTATGCGTAGATAAAGGTTATCAATTGATGGACAGTCGTAGTATTTTAATAGATTCTCTTTTGTCAAATTGTTAAGAATGTTTATGTTTTTAAAGTATATGTCACCACCTTTCCTGTATCCAAAGACTTTTGATTCATAAGTGACAGTATCAATGGTAAGATTTGAAGTTGGATTTCCACACAGAAAATAGTCACCAGACGATGGCTCATTACTTTTAGTATAGAAACCTGCTGATGATTCCAATCCGAGTTCTTTTAATTCATCTGAACTAAAATAGATAGAACCTTCAGCGATTGTTTGGTCAAACATTAACTGTATACAGGCATCTCTGTAAGAACCCGTATTGCTGTATACTGGATATTCTGAAAGAACATGAGGTCGTTCCACGCACAAAGGTTCAATTTGTATTTCATTTTCTGGAACAACAATGGTACACATGGTTTCAGAATCTTCTGGGTTTTCAAAAGTGGCTATGTTCTTAAGTTCCTCTTCTGAGTAGAACTTACCTGTCGATAAATTTTTTACTTGCCATCGCACAAATTGAAAATCAGGAAATGGATTACAGTATACGGAAAATTCTTCTCCGTGTTTTCGTTGACTTATTCCGCTTGGTAAAGTGTCTGCTTTTTTGCTAAATACTTTAACTTGTATTTCTGGTGCATTTGCAAAAGAGACTTCTTTATCGAACTTGGTTTTAAAATCCCCGCTTTCCGTAAAATTTGAGCAAGAGAAAAATAACATTGCAGGAATTAAAATTTTGAGTATGGTCAGTGGTCTAAAAATCTTTTTCATAATGGACTCCTGTTTATTGAATTGTAAAAGTGGAACTGTATACTGCATCGCTTAAATTGCTTGTGTCCCCAGCATAACTTTGTATCTTAAATCTATATGTTCCAGCCGTTGGTTTGTCAAAAAAGCGATATTTACTTGTAGGTGTATTTGTGCTTTTGTTTGCCCACCTAATAACTGCTGCTCCTGTGGTTGGATTCCTTGTGACAGATCTTGATTGCAGTGTAACAACATAACCAGTCGCATTTCCTGAACTTGGTGCGTTCCATCCTATATAAACATCTCCTGTGTTAATAATAGGTTCCGTAACACTTGCTGGTGGATTTGGTTTTGTGTAATAAATGGTACCATTTCCATAATTAATGTTTGTTACAGTTCCATTTTTTATGTCATCGGTGCTTGGTCTTGTTCCATTGTAAGAAACTAGCCATACATAATAACCAGTTCCAGCTGAAAGACCTGTAATGTCCTGGGATTTTGTTGTATGGTTTTTCATCCAATAATCTCTGTATGTGGCATTTTTGATGTCGCTAGAGGTTCCGTACAGAATTATAATACCATCGTTACTGGTGGCATTGTTGTGAAAGTCCCAACCAATATTCAGACTGCTGGTTGTTTGAGAATTCAGTTTAAGGGTATGTAAGTATGGTCGTATATAGTTTATGGATTTTGTTGATTTGTTTCCGTGAACGTCATAAAGGTCCAGAGTTATAGGGTAACTTTTGCCAATTTCAAAACTTGATAAATCAATTGTTGATGATTTGCTTCCTTCTCCAGATTTTGCACTTGTTGAGTCAAATGAACTTCCGTTGTAAGACCAATGTGCTTTTTGGAAATCAAGTGGTGCATTCCATTCAGCTTTAAGTTGTTTACTGCCAATAAGGTTTGTGAATTTTAAGCTGTCGGTGGATGGTGGAGTGGAGTCAACGAGGAAATAAAATACTTTGTTTGCTGTGTCTAAACTAAAATTGTAGGCGTTGTCGTACAAAATGAAACCAAGCTTGTAGATTCCGTCATCCAGTTTTTTATCAGAATTTTTGTCAAGATCTTCATTGAGGTTTGAAAACTCTAATGCTTCAGGAATTGTTGAAGAACCGTATTCGTAAGCCGTAGCGTCTCTTGTGTTTGTGTAATTAATATCAAAAAAGCCAGATTCAGAACAGGAGGTATAATTTTCATCATAAGTTTTTGTAATCGTGTATACAAACTTATCAGCAGGACCACTGGCTAAGTCTCTTAATTTTAGATGCGCATAAACTTTATTATTAGTTATTTGCGGAATATTTTGTATGTTAGTGTAAGTAAGTGTTGCTGGAATCGAGGTTGGAATTTCTTTATCTTTGGAGTTTGTAGAATAGACCTCAAATGCTTCGATGGTAGGTGCATCTTTATCTGTATGAGAATTCACATGATAGTTCCATTGCTTTGAGTTGTTGAGCGTGATTTTTACTCCATCTTCAACATAGTGAAAATCCTTTGATATTTGTACTATAATGTTGGAACCTGCATTTGGACAGTCTTTGGGGATATCTAGATTGCTAGCGTCTTGTCCAAATAATGCAAGTAAGATATAAACTAATACATACCCTGAAATCTCTTCTGCTCCAATTACAGGTACTGAAACACTGATGTTTAAAGTATAAGGGGTTGAAAACCTTGGGTCTTGGAAATGGTTAAGTATATTTTCATATTGGCCACTGGTTTCTGTCCCCATAATGCTTATATTTTTTAAGACTCTGCTTTTTTCATCATCACTTGTTTTATATCCATAAACCTTATTTTTTAGAGTGATATCTGAAATGTTTTTGGATTTTGGAAGATATCCCATCATT
>JAZUEV010000411.1:0-10956 GCA_045640345.1 Treponema sp. | reverse complement strand
GATGTGAATGGACGTGCCTTGTTCGACCAGGGGCGACTTGATTTGCAGAATTTCAGTGCCGTTTGGGATTCTTTCAATTTTGACAAGATAGACGGGTATGTGGATTTGAAGGACTTTTCCGGGCAACTGTCCAGCGATATCACCTGGGACATGGGTAGCTCCAAGATAAAGACCCCCCTCGGAATTGGATTTGAGAGCGAAAAGGAAAAGGTTCTCCCCGGCTCCGATAACTTTTATGGCAAGATTTTCGATATCCCTGAAGAATTTACGGTCTACCTTGATGCCGATCCTTTGAAAATCGACCTGCTCAAGAAGGACCTGCCTCTGCATTTCACATTGTTCAGGTCTCCGGGGCTATTTATTGTGACATCCGACGATTTCCTTGGTGTCAGTGGATATATTTATGACACTGGAGAGATGGAGTTCTATGTGGACAAGACGAAGCCTATCCACTTTGATTTCAACGGGTCCATCGAAGGCTCCAACATGGATTTCAATATCAGGAATCTCTATCTGGATTTGTCGAACTTTGGATTCATCTTCAATTCCGATAAATTCTACCTATATAATGGAATTGTTACAGGTGACCTGAATCTGTCCGGAATGTTCAGCGACCCAGTGTTCCATGGAAATATGAGCGTCAATGGACTTGATGTCAATTCACCGAAATTCATACCTCAGCATATCACGGCTAGGAGGATACCTTTGAATCTGGAGGGAAGCGACATAACAGTCCCCAGCAGCAATGTTGTGATAGAAAACAACAACGTGGCTTTGGATGCATATATCGGGCTTGACAGATGGAGGCCCAGCGATTTTATTATGAACCTGTCCAGCGGAGAGAACGGTCGCATTCCTTTTGATATCGACATTCCTTTTGTTAGGGTAAAGGGAGAGGCAGGCTGCGATGTGAGCCTCATGTACAACAAGGACGGTCTTGATTTGAAGGGAAGCCTCATGCTGCAGAACACCGATGTGACTGTAATCGATAGCCTTTCCGATTTGTCAAAGAAAAAGGACAAGGAAATAGAGAAGCCCAAGAAGGATCCTGAAGAAAAAAAATCGGGAGTCGGATTGCCTCTTTCCGTGGACCTGAATCTGCTCATCGGCCAGAAGGTCAATTTTGTTGTCAACCCAATCCTCCGCGGTATGATCGCCCCTGATTCATCGCTTCATTTTTCTATGGATTCAATCAATTCACTGTGGAGCGTGGACGGGGAAATGTCGTTGCGTGGTGGAGAAGTCTTCTATCTCAGCAGAAACTTCTATCTAAAGGAAGGAAAAATATACTTGAATGAAAACCAGGATTCCTTCGATCCGGAACTTACGCTTAGGGCCGAAACAAGGGACCGGGATTCCGCTGGCAAGAATGTGACCATATCATTGGAGGTCATAAACCAGAAGGTATCCAATTTCAGTCCTTCATTGACCTCCAACCCTGTAAAATCTGAGTCGGAAATCATGGCTATGCTGGGACAGATTGCCGCTGGAGATTCTTCGTCCATCACGGACATAGTTGTGGCCACGGGAGATTTGCTTGCCCAAACAGTTTTTACAAGAAAAATCGAGAACGCATTGCGGGATTTGTTAAATTTTGATATATTATCTCTACGTACAGCTATTTTGCAGAATGTTATCAACCAAACAATTTCAGGAGGATTTAACGATGATTCTTACGGAATTGGTAACTTTTTTGATAATACAACTGTTTATATAGGTAAGTACTTTGGAAGCGATATCTATGTGGACGCTCTCATGCAGCTGAACTATGATAAGAATTCCGATAGGAACGACTTGAACACGGGAGGTGGATTGGTTTTCCGTCCTGAACTGGGATTTGAAATGCTATCACCTTTCGGCAATATCCGATGGCAGTATGCACCAGATTTTGGAGCACTAGGCAATACACCTGTGTCTTCTACATCTCTCACGCTGTCCTGGAGAATGCAATTCTAATTTAAAAAGAGGATTTTTATGCGTACTAAACGTGGTGTCATGGTTTTCTTGATCGCCTTTATGGTGTCAATGCTTTCGGTTATTCCTGCTTTTGCACAGTCCGGGGCATCCGATGATTGGTACTATGACAAGGTAATCAAATCCGTTTCCTTCGAGGGACTGAAAAATGTTAAGAGTTCCGACTTGGAGGGTATAACCAATGGATTTATTGGTAAGAAATTTGATGACGATGTTTTTAATGATATCCTGAACAGAACCTATTCATTGAATTTCTTTGAGGATATTGAGGACATCCGTGTAAATCCAGCCGACGGAAACTATTCAACCTGTAGGTCCATAAATATTGTGCTTAAGGTGATAGAATATCCGGTTATATCGAGAATCAAATTCGTGGGATACCATCAGGTTCGTCTTTCGGATTTGAAGGATGCCATCAGCTGCGAAGAAAAGTCTGTGTACAACGAAACCAAGCGTTACATGGACGAAAGAGCCATCCGGGATCTTTATATTGAAAAGGGATATACCGAGATCAGCGTAACATCCTCTGCAAAGGAAGATGAGAATGGCTATACCGTTACATTCACGATCGATGAAGGCAAGCAGACTGTCGTAAAGTCCATCAAGTTTTCGGGTAACCAGGCAGTCAACGCCAGCACATTGAAAGGAAAGATAACCTTGAAGGAGGCGGGACTTTTCCAGAAGGGTTCGTTCAAAGAAAGCCAGGTGGAGCAGGACATAAAAATCATTGTGGGCTACTACAACGACAGAGGCTATGTCGATGCCAAGGTTTTGAACTATAATATAGAAGAAACTTTCAACGAAGAAAAGAACCGTCGTGAGTTGACAGTCACTTTCAATATCCAGGAAGGTTCTAAATATACTTTCAGCGGTGTGGAATTTATGGGAAACAAAGTTTTTTCCACCGAAGTTCTTGAATCATTGGTCAGAATGAAGGTTGGTGAAGTATACAACGAAACAAAATTCCAGGAAACCGCTATGGCCGTCCAGAACAAGTATTATGAAAACGGTTATACATCTAACCAGTTCCAGGTTTCCATCAACAAGGATTCAACAGCAAAGACTGTCGGATATGTGTTTTTGATCAGGGAAAACGAAAGAAGCCACGTTGAGAACATCATTATCAAGGGAAACACAAAGACCAAGGAACATGTCATCACACGAGAAATTCCTATTGAAAGTGGGGATATCTTCTCCAATACAAAAATCACCAACGGTCTTAGAAATCTTTACAACACACAGTACTTCTCCCAGATTTATCCAGAGGTCACTCCAGGGTCTGAGGACAACTTGGTTGACTTGGTTCTGGATGTGTCAGAGCAGAGCACAACCACATTGGACTTTGGTGTGACATTCAGTGGGGTATCCGATCCGGACCAGTTCCCTGTGTCATTGTTCGCAAAGATTCAGGATTCAAACCTTTTTGGTACAGGAAAAAATGTTTCCGCAGGTGTGCAGCTTTCCACCGAAGAGCAATCAGTTTCCTTGGGGTATGGAGAAAACTGGATGTTCGGTCAGCCGATCAGCAACAATCTTTCGTTCAGCTACACCCATTCAAACGAGACCTCCGCGCGACTTTTCACGATGCCCGATGGAACTATCACTTCCAGCGGATACTATATGGAATATCAGCAGCACGAATTTAACTTGAGCGAATCCTTGGGCAGACGATGGACTCCTGATTTTGCAATCCTCACTTTGTGCGGTGGAATTTCATGTAGCCTCTTGGACAATATCTATGACGAAGACCTCTACACTCCTTATGATTCTGATGTCAGCGACTATGCCAACAACTGGGAGCCTAGGAATTCATTGTCCGTGTCCTTCTCTATGGATGGAAGAAATATCAGCTATGACCCATCCAGGGGTTGGTTCCTGAACCAGAGATTTGCATGGTACGGACTTTTGCCGAGAGGTATTTTCCCATTTGCACCTGAGTGGGGTGAAACTGAATTTTATTTGAGAAGCGACACCAAGGCTGAAAAATATTTCACATTGGTCAACCATGCCTTCAGTGAAAAATGGAGTCTCCAGTTGGTATTGATGCTTTATTCAAACCTTTCAATGCAGTTCCCTGTGCCTGGTTCAACCATTAAGCAAGCCAACCAGCTTTACATAGACGGTATGTTCAATGGTCGTGGATGGTCATTGTACAATCTTGAAAATGGTAGGGGACGTGCCGTATGGAACAATTCTGTGGAGCTTCGTTTCCCTGTTGTGCCTGGAATTCTTGCATTGGACCTCTTCTTTGACGCATCCATGATTAAGAAGGATCCTTCACAAATGTTTACGGACTTCGCAAACAAGAACGACTGGTATTTCAGCTATGGTCCAAGTGTCCGTTTCTGTATCCAGCAGTTCCCGATTCGTCTTTTGTTCGTAAACAAGTTCCAGATTACGGATGACGGACCTACCTGTATGGACAGATTCGGTAATCCTACAGACTGGTTCAAGAGTTGGGAATTTGTGTTGTCATTCAACCTGACTAACCGCTAGAATCCCAGACCCTTGAAAGTTTTATAAAATAGGGAGTCTCTACAAGTTGCAATTTTTAGAGACAACTTTGAAAACACGATGTTTTAAGCCTTGTGATTTCAAAGCCAAAAACTCGGTAGGAATATCTGATATTCCGTATATCTCTGAAAAATAATTTTTAGAGATGCCCAATATCATTAAGACGTTTCAAGGTTTTTGGAAATGAGATTTTTATGGATGCCACGTACTTTTATGTAACTTAAACGGGACATAGAAAGTTTTAGTATTCAAGGAGTGAGAAAATTTTGGGAGAGTCTCTAGGGATTGCATTTTTTAAGAAGACATTTCGTCTTTTGGAATGTTTCCGGGGATGAACAGAAAATAGTATTTTGCTTTGCGGGTGTGGATTTTGTCTTGTCCGTGAAGTTTTTATAGGGGATAAAAATGAAAAAGAATATCAAGAGATTGATTTTGGTTATGGCCTTGGCTGTGACAGGATTTTGTTCAAAGGTTTTTGCTCAGCAGCAAATCACAAAATTTGCTGTTGTTGATACCGCAAGAATCTATCAGGCCTACTACAAGAATTCCAATCAGGTTCGCAACTATGAAAAAAAGAGACAGGAATTTCAGAACGAAATCGATTCTCTTACAAGGGAAATCCAGAATCTCCACAACAAGAAACTGGAATATACCCGCAAAGGTGAAAAATCCAATGCCCAGGCCGTTCAGCAGCAGATTGACGAAAAGACTGCCTATTTGACGGAGTATACTACAACAAAAAACAATGAACTTCAGAATCTAAAGAACAGTCTGCAGAACAACGACACCTTCTACAAAAAATTGTATTCGACTATTGAGACAGTTGCCCAGAAAGGTGGATACAGCATGGTTTTGTCATTGCAGCAGGCCAACGCTGTGTTGTGGTACAGTCCATCAGTTGATTTGACCAGCGCGGTAATCAAGGAACTTGGTCTCAGATTGTAGTTATGGAAGGCTCTATGAATTGTGATTCCTGGGGCCGGCTTTGAAAATGCTTCCCGTTTTCCTTTGTCGAAAGTGGGAAGTTTTTTTTGTTTAAAATCTTCCATATATTCATAATTTATGCAATAATAGCCTAAACGAATCTCTATGGATTGAAGGGAATCATCAAAAACTATTTTTGGTGGTACGCAGGTCGAAAAGTATTTTTTTCATCCTCCCTGATATTGTTAGGAGATGTCCGAATAATCCATTTTTCAGGAAATCATCATGGCAGAAGATACGCCTCTTTTTATCCAGTACCAAAGCATAAAGACCCAGTACCCGAACGAGATCCTTTTTTTTCGTCTGGGAGATTTTTATGAGATGTTTGACGAAGAAGCGGAGATGGTCTCAAAACTTTTGAACCTGACATTGACCCATCGTGGAGACCGCAAGATGTGTGGCATACCTTATCATTCATCAAAGGTGTACATAGCCAGGCTTCTGCGTCTCGGAAAAAAAATTGCCATAGCTGAACAGGTTGGGGAAATAGCAAAGGGAAAGGGTCTTACAGAACGAAAAGTCGTGGAAGTAATAACCCCTGGTACTGCCGTGGAGAGCGAATATATTGACGGAGGTGTCAACAATTTTCTTGCATCGGTTTTTGTGGACCACAAGATGTGCGGTTTTGCTTTTATTGATGTAACCACTGGTGAATTTCGTGCGACCAGTTTTCCAAGGGAAAGCTTGCCAGAAAATTTGCCGAAGGAAGTTGGTAGATGTAATCCAAGGGAACTGATTCTTCCTGATTCTTTGAAGGACAACATGATTGTGACCCAGATTCTGGAGACCAACCAAAGCATATCGGTGTCCTATTATCCTGACTGGAATTTTGGACAGGAGATTTCTTACAAGAGACTTTTAAAGCAATTTGGGACTGCCAATCTAAAATCTTTTTCCTTGGAAGAATTTTCTCCTGAGATTCCTCCTGCTGGATTTTTGTTGGACTATCTTGAAAAAACTACAAACGCTGATTTGTCCCATGTATCAGGAATTTCCGTCTACCATGACAGCCAGTACTTGATTATGGATGACTCGTCCCGCCGCAATCTGGAGATTCTTTTCAACCTCCGGGACGGTGGAAACCAGTTTACGCTTTTGGAATGTGTCAGCCACACCCGAACATCCATGGGGTCAAGGCTTTTGAGGGAATGGCTTTTGTTTCCTCTTACTGATCGTGAAAAGATTATGGAAAGGCAGAACCGAGTGGGGATTTTTTATGAGGACAGAAGTCTTTTGCACAAGGTTCGTGAAATGCTCAACGGAATATTGGACATTGAACGGCTTGGGGCAAGAATCTCCATGGACAGGGCTCACGGAAAAGATTTGCAGGCCCTTAGGTTTTCACTTGAACTGTGGATTAAAGCGCAGGCGACCCTTGGACCTTTGAATTTTGCTAGACAGGATTCAGATATTGCCCTGGAGATAATCGATTTCATAAAGAATTCCATCCTGGAGGATCCATCCACATCTTTGACAGACGGAGGAATTATCAAGGAAGGTTGGTCAGAGGAGCTGGACCATTGGCGAAATGTTCAGAAAAATTTCAACTCAATTTTGGATGAATATCTGGAGGAAGAAAAATCTCTCACAGGCATACAGAATCTTAGGATAAAAAATAGCGGCAACATGGGATATTATATCGAAGTGACCCGTGGAAAATTGGACAGGGTTCCTGAACATTTTATCCTCAGAAAAGCATTGGTGAATGCCGACCGATATACGACTCCTCGCCTTAGGGAACTGGAGCAGAACCTGAACGAGTCGGACACAAAAATCCTTGAGATGGAAAGAGACCTTTTCTTGGAAATAAGAAACCATCTCAAAACCTTCGTTCCATATCTTCAGGACTGTGCCGCGGAGATTGCTTATGCTGATGTCACATCCACCTTTGCCCATGCAGCTATCCTTCATTCCTGGGTTAAACCAGATTTTGTTGAAGACAACATCATGGATATAAAAGACGGTAGGCATCCTGTCGTTGAGATGCATCTTCCTACAGGTGAATTTGTTCCCAACGATTTGAAACTTGGTGTCCAGGATGAAAAGGGGAAGAACTTTGCATTGATTACAGGTCCGAACATGGCTGGTAAAAGTACGTTCCTTAGACAGAACGCCCTTATCGTGCTTCTTGCTCAGACAGGAAGTTTTGTTCCTTGTTCGTCTGCCCGTCTTGGGATTGTTGACCGAATCTTCTGCCGCGTGGGTGCTTCGGACAATCTTGCGCGAGGGGAATCCACTTTTCTTGTGGAAATGACTGAGACCGCCCATATTCTACGTTCCGCAACAAAAAAATCATTGGTGATCATGGACGAAGTTGGAAGAGGTACCAGCACCGAGGATGGACTTTCCATAGCGTGGGCTGTAAGCGAATATCTGTTGGACAGAATCAAGGCCAAGACACTTTTTGCGACCCATTACCATGAACTCACGAGGATGGAGCATGAAAGTCTTTCAATGTTGTGCATGGCCGTGGATGAATCGGGCGACAATATTTTGTTCCTCAGGAAAGTGGTTGAAGGGGCGGCCCGCAACAGTTACGGAATACACGTGGCTTCTTTGGCTGGAGTCCCGCAGGCTGTAATCGATAGGGCAAAATCGATTCTGGAAGAAATACAGGGTTCCTCTTCGAGAATGGAAAACATGAAGGTCAAACCCGTGGTGGAGCCTCAGAAAATTGAATCCCCAAAAAAGGCGAATCCAGCGGAATCCTGGACCGGAGCCTTGTTCAGTGATGAGGAGATGATCCTGGAAGAGATTCTGTCCATGAACCTTGATTCCACGACCCCGATGCAGGCTTTGCAGACCATAGCAAGATGGAAGCACATACTGTCCCCGAATTGATGTGTAAATCTCCGAATATTGTAATTTTTAGAGACCACTTTGAAGATACGATTTTTTTCAGCTTTGTGATTTCAAGGCAAAAAACTCGCAGGCAACTGTAAAAAGTATTCTTTTCGGGATGCCCATGTCATGTTTATAGGAAATCTCTAAAAAGACATGGTGGCGTTGTTCCCATCGGTTCGAATCAATTGCCTATACCTGAAATTTGTGCTACAATATGAATCGGGTGAAAATTGGGGATAGAGATGAAAAATGTAAAACTATTGGACTGCACGCTTCGTGACGGTGGATATTTAAACGACTGGCGTTTTGGATACAAAGCAATAAAAGGGACTTGCGAAAAAATCTCCCGCACTGGAATTGATTTTTTTGAAATCGGTTTTGTAAAGGACTGCGACTTTAGTCCGGATAGAACCGTTTTTCCTTCCATCCAGAGCATACAGGATTTTATCAGTCCAAAGTCTCCGTCTATGAAATATCTGGCCATGATCGACTGTAAAAATCCACCAAGTCTGGACAGCGTCCCTGAATGTGATGGAAAATCTGTGGACGGAATCCGTGTCATCTTCAAGAAAGACAAAATCGATTTCGCCTACGACTATTGCAGGACCATCAAGGACAAAGGTTATATCCTTTTTGTTCAGTTTGTCGGTACTGATTCATACACGGACATAGAATTTGTTGAGGCGATACAGAAATTCAATTCCCTGAGTCCCTACGCCATGTCCATCGTGGATACTTTTGGAAACATCAAGAAAAAACATTTCCTCAGGCTTGTGTATCTTGCTGACAACAACATGGACAGGGGAATAGCCTTGGGGTATCATGGGCACAACAATCTTCAGCAGGCATTTGGAAACGCCGTCACCATGGTGGAGATGAACCTTAATCGGGAAATCTGTGTAGATGCCTGCGTGTTTGGCATGGGAAGGGGTGCCGGAAATCTAAATCTGGAGCTTTTTGCCGACCACATGAATGAAAATTACGGGACTTCCTATAAAATCGAGCCCATGCTTGAAATCATGGACGACCATCTAAAGGAAATCTACGGCAGAAGGTTTTGGGGATATTGTCTTCCTTATTATCTCTCCGCCACCAACAACTGTCATCCCAATTATGCAATCTATCTTGAGGAAAAACATTCCCTCACAGAAAAAAGTTTTAACGAAATCATAAAGTCCATTCCAATGGAAAAGCGTCGCAACTATAGGCAGGAGGATGCGGAAAGATTTTACAAGATGTACATGGACCAGTATGTTGACGACAGATTCGCGGTGGAAAGTCTTAGGGGATTTTTCGCAGGAAAAGACGTTCTCCTTATTGCGTCTGGAATGTCCATAGTGAAGGAATCTGAAAAGATTAACAAATTTATAGAAGAAAAAAATCCTGTGGTGGTAGCCGTCAACTGTGTTCCAGGTGACTATGATTTTGATTTTGTATTCAGCAGCAACATGAGGCGATTCGGTGACATACAGGACCAGACCGGGGCGAAGAGGATAGTCACGTCTAACATGAAAAATCTTAGCGGATGGGACTATATGCTCAACTTTAGTTCCTATGCACTTTCCGAGCCGGATTTGATTGACAATTCTGGACTAATGTTCTTGAATTTCCTGTGCTGCGTTAATCCGAGACAGGTTTTTGTGGCTGGGATGGACGGTTATTCGACGGAAGGAAATTATTTCAAGAACTCCGCTGACTACGACCAGACAACTTTTTCAAGACGCAACAGTCAAATTCAGGAAAAACTTCAGGAACTTTCACGGACTTTGAATATCACTCTTGTGACGGAAAGTGTTTACAGATTGTAAAAAAAACAGTATTCTATAGGTGGATTATTGTCGGCAGATTTTTGATTTGGATGACCCTTTATTTAAGGATTGTTCAAAAATTTTTCGACATCTTCGGCTTTCATGGAATGAATCTTGCTGTCTTGTGAGTGTTCAAGGCAAAAATTTTGACGATTAGAGCCTCTGGATAGATTTTCGGAGGCCATTCAGAAAATAAAGGGCATCTTTTGGTGCCGACAGATAGGAAGAGTATGGATTTTAAGGAATTTATGTTGCAGGATCAGCTGCAGCAGGGAATAGCCGGAGCGGGGTATGTCACATGCACTCCGGTTCAGGAACAGGTTTTGCGAAATTCCCTTGAAGGTAGGGATTTGTATGTCCAGTCCCAGACAGGAACGGGAAAGACTGCTGCATATTTGGTGTCGGTTGTTCAGGAACTTTTGAGCAGGGGCGAGGTGTCTGGAAAAAAAGCATTGGTCATGGTCCCAACAAGGGAATTGGCTGTGCAGGTCCAGGAAGAGGCCGAGACTTTGTGCAAGTTTACCAACCTTAAGTGCGGAAGTTTTTATGGAGGAGTTGGATACGACAAACAGGTTTCCGCC
The DNA here is from genome assembly GCA_045640345.1 of Treponema sp. Taxonomy (GTDB): domain Bacteria; phylum Spirochaetota; class Spirochaetia; order Treponematales; family Treponemataceae; genus Treponema_D. The sequence goes on along the minus strand of JAZUEV010000411.1, from coordinate 251 downwards.
CTCAAAAATGGTGTGGACATTATCATAGGAACACCTGGACGAGTGATTGATTTGAACCAGGGTGGACAGATGAAGCTTGATTCAGTGGCATTCCTTGTAATCGATGAAGCGGATAGAATGTTCGACATGGGGTTCTATCCTGATTTGAGGACGCTCATAAAAGTTTTGCCCCAGGCTGAAAAACGACAGACCATGCTTTTCAGTGCGACCCTCAATTCCTATGTAAAGAATCTTGCCTGGGAATACACAAG
>JAZUEV010000410.1:0-2154 GCA_045640345.1 Treponema sp. | reverse complement strand
CCGTTCCAACAATAGGTACAGAGTTTGCAATGGTCCAATCCAGTTGAATCAAGCATGTCATCCAGACGGTGGAATCGGAGGGTTGTAAAGTGCAACTGCTTCCTGATTTCTTCCTGCATTTTTTCATACTCAGGTGTATCAGGGTCGCAATACTTTGCCAAAGTTTCTGGACTTACATTGTCACCTTCAAACTGTTTTACAACGCGGCGGGCAATCAAATCCATTTCAGACTTGGAGCGACTGAAGTTCAAGTATTTGCAACCGAACATAATTGGTGGACATGCTGGACGAACGTGGACTTCCTTTGCACCAGAGTTGTACAAAAATTCTGTGGTCTCCCTAAGCTGTGTTCCACGAACAATTGAGTCGTCGATGAGCAAAATCTTTTTTCCTTCAATCAATTGTTTTACTGGGATCAGTTTCATGTGGGCAATCAAGTTTCTCTGTTCCTGACTTGTCGGCATAAATGAGCGTGGCCAGGTTGGAGTGTATTTGATAAATGGTCTTGTAAAAGGAACTCCGGCTTCATTTGCATATCCGACTGCATGGGCTGTTCCTGAATCTGGTACACCTGCTGCACAATCTGGTTGGATATTACCCTTGTCCCTCTTTGCAAGGAATTTTCCACAATTGTATCTCATGGTTTCAACATTGACACCTTCGTAGCATGATGTTGGGTATCCGTAGTAAATCCACAGGAACGTACAGATTTTCATTTCCTTTTGTGGCTGCTGGAGGATTTCGTATTTGTCGGCGGTCATAAAAACAATTTCCGCAGGTCCCAATTCATGTTCATCGGTGTATCCCAAATTCAGGTATGCAAAGCTTTCGAAAGAGAGACACATGGCTCCATCTTTTTTTCCAATCTGCAAAGGTGTTCGACCCATTCTGTCTCGTGCACCGTAGATTCCTTCAGGAGTGGCAACCAACATTGTGATGGATCCCTGGATTTTCTGTTGCACATATTTGATTCCATCCAGGATTGTCTTCTGTGTGTTCATCAATGCCAAAATCAATTCCGTCTGGTTGATTTCTCCGCCTGACATTTCCAAAAATGCGCTACCGTTTTTTATAAGTTCATCTACCAGTTGGTCTTTGTTTGAGACGATTCCAACTGTTGTGATTGCAAAACTGCCAAGATGTGTGCGGGCCAAAAGAGGTTGTGGCTCATAATCGGAAATACATCCAATTCCTAGAGGTCCTTTCATTTCACCAATGTCATTGTCGAACTTTGTTCTAAAAGGTGAGTTCTGAATATTGTGGATGGCCCGCTTGAATTGATTTGTTTCGCTATTGAAAATCGCAAGTCCACCACGACGTGTTCCCAAGTGTGAGTGATAGTCTACACCAAAAAATAAGTCCAAAGAACAATCGCTCTTGGATGCCACACCAAATATTCCGCCCATAATGATTCCTTCTAAAACTGATATTGGACTTACAGTATATATGATTTTGTGAAAAAAATCAATGAAAGGGAAGGGATGTTTTTTTCAAGGGCGTTGCCCTTGGACTGTTTTTCCAAGTCTGCTTGGTTGGTTTGTCAGAATGGGGAACACCCTTTTCGAACGAGCGTTTTCCCCCTTCCGACACCTTTCCTCTTTTGGCGTGCGCTTAGGGGGTGTCTCTAAGGAACTGGATTTTTTTTAGCATCAATAATTAGGTCTAAAAAAATAAATCAAGAGGTTATAGGGTGGTGTTTTTTCAAGCCGACCTGACGCTAAGGGGTACAGCTCTGAGCGTTGTCCGCCAGTCTTGCGTCAAGCATTATTGTCTGCTCATCCGTCAGCCCAAACTCCTTCACCACATCCTCTCGGCTGATTTTGAATTTGTTTATGACCGTTACAGCGTTTTCCACCGCTTCAATATTTTTTCCTTGCTTGATGCCTTGTTCAATGCCTTGCTCAAGACCTTGTTCGATGCCTTCCTCCAGGCCAAGTTGTTTTGCGTATGCGTGTTCTGCTTTTAGCTCCATTTCCCAAGTCATGAACTGTTTCCTCCACATGGGCCTGTGCTTGGCCCAGTCAACCTTGCTTCCAAGGACTCTCTCATACTCGGACCCCTCCTTGTTCTCGCACAGGTAAAGGAAGAAGTTTTCTTTGTCCTTGTCTGGCATTGTAGCATATTTTTTCGCATTGAAAAAGATGGCTGTGGTCC
>JAZUEV010000409.1:0-3913 GCA_045640345.1 Treponema sp. | reverse complement strand
GAAAGTTCTAACTGATGTTCGGTGAATTGCCTTATTTACTCCTCCGTGATAAAATCAAGATAATTTTCTTTGGAAATCACAGAAAAAGAAATTTCTGGATAATTATTAGAAAATGTTAACGGACATTTTGCATTTGCCTTTTTGGGATTGTATTTAAACTCAAAGGCTGAAAACTTTCCGTCAATCTCTTCTATAAAATCAACTTCCTGCTTTTGAGTTGTACGCCAAAAATAATACTTTGCCTTTCTATTATGAAAAGCATTGTTTTTTACCCGCTCGCTGATTAAAAAATTTTCCCAAATCATACCAATGTCAGAACGCAAATCACAAGGTGAAAAATTTGAAATGACCGCATTTCTGACACCATTATCATAAAAATAAATCTTTATGCTTTTTTTGAGTTCATTTCGAACATTGCGGCTATAAGAATGAAGATGAAAAACTACATAAGCCTTCTCAAGCAAATCCACATATTTCTGAACAGTGAGAGAGTCGATTCCCAAAAGATTTCCAAGCTCATTAAATGACACTTCACTTCCAACCTGCAAGGCAAGAGCCTGAACAAGTTTTTCAATCACAGCAGGCTTTCGTATATTCTGAAATTCAAAAACATCCTTATAAAGATAACTTGAAACAATATTTGAAAGGATATCTTTTTCATCCCCCGGATTATTCACCACATCAGGATAAAGACCATAAACAAGTCTGTTTTCCAGCTGTTTCATTTCATCCAGCATCGACAAATTATGAACCAATTCATTTGTAGAAAAAGGAAAAAGATTGTATTCAAATTTTCGTCCAGTCAAAGGCTCGTTAATCGTGTTAGATAAATCAAGTGCAGAAGAACCTGTTACTGCAATCTGAACATTTGGAAAATTATCGTGAAGAATTTTCAACTTTAGACCAATATTCTGAACACGCTGAGCTTCATCAATTACAATAAATTTTGAATTTCCCACAAAAGATTTCAAACTGGCAGATGATTCAACGGCAAGTATCTTTCTTACATCAACTTCGTCACAGTTCCAATACTGCACAGATTTTTCGTCAGAAGATTCAGAAAGTAGTTTTTGTAAAAGCGTGGTTTTTCCAACCTGCCGAGGTCCAATCAGAATTATGACCTTACCTTTTCCAAGTTTTTGTGATAGAATTTTCTGTAAATCTCGCTTAATTTCGTTCATAACTTAATAATAAATGATTTTTTCTACTAAATCAACAAAAATTACAATATTTTTCGATTATATTCAAAAATTATTATAATATTTTTTGATTAGAATATTCATAAAGAGATATTCGCAGCAAGCATATTAGTGCGTCGTTTCCAGTGAATCTCCCCTTGCGAGATTTTTGGATATTATTTATAGGAGCTTCTAAAAATTTCAATTTTAGAAACAGCTTTGAAAATACGATTTTTAAATCTTTTTATTTCAAGGCTTAAAACTCAGTAGGAATATAAAATATTCCGAACATCTCTGAAAAGCATTTTTTAGATATGCCCCTACACTTTATTTTTCTTTTCAACTAAAGTTTTGGATATGATTTCCACTTTTTTTGCGGTTTCTAGTTCCAACATTGCTTCCGCTTTTACAGAATATGTATCTATCATTTTTTCAAGTTTTTTCATGCACTCCACAGATTTTTTTTCATCCTTTTTGTAAAGTTTGTAATATGAATACATAAGTCGTTGCCTTTTGATGGATAAATTGATGTTGCATGAATATATTTTTGAAGATTTTTATCGTATCGTGCATCAATTGTTTCAGAGGATGCACCGGAAATTATTTCATAGAACAGACATTCACATTTTGCTTCGTTTCTGAAAATCTCCAAAATGGAATTGTTTTCAGAAATATGTTTATTGATTTCATAATATTTTTCATAATCACCTTTTGCATAAAAAAATGCCGCCTGATAATTATAAGCATTTGCAATTGAAGCATTGGATAAATCTTCTTTCTCAAAATCTATCGTCATCACTTCATCAACTAAATCTTTTGGCAAATCATCGTAGGAATCTGCAACAGTGAGCAATGCATTTAAGGTCAGAACTAAATTTAATGACTTTTTTGCAAACTGATTTTTTCCAAGGTCAATTAAATTATATCCATCATTTTGTATGCCATTATTTTTTGAAGGAACAAGATTTGTTATACCAGTCATAAATCCCAAAACAGCAGACGTCTCAAGCAAACAAAAATTCAAGAGCCCTTTTGGAAGTGCAATCGCCAAAATCAGACTGACAAATCCCACAATAATATTTGCAAGACCACCCATTAAATGATAAAGTTTGTATGGACATTTTTCTGTAGGCACATCAGGAGGACACATGAGACACTGACCACCAGTTCCAAGAACAGTCATTCGCTTGAACTTAAATTTGCCCTCCATGTTTTTTATTAAAACTATTGGCCCCACTCTAAAGCTAACGAATTTATATCCTGTCATTAGACCCGCAACAAGATGACCTGCTTCGTGGATAATTATGTGAAAAATATAAACCAAAACCACGCTTATAAAAATCACAAGCACTTCCAAAAACGAATTAGTCCATCCAAGAGAAAGACTTGCCGCTCTCCAGCCGATATACACAAAGGCCGCCAGCATAACCAGCATATAAAAAAAACTTGATAATTTATTTTTCATATTTTTCTCCACATCTTAAAATTGTAACTGATGCTACATTTTTTTCAATAATTAAAATCTAAATTCTCTTTTCATATTCCTCAATCAACAGTGGCTGAATCAAAGGATATGTCCATTTTTTTAGTTCTGGCAAATCATCAAATAAAATTATTTTTTCCATTTCGCTGTGAAGTTCTTCATTGAATTCTTTTATGTCGGAAAAAAATAACATTCCAAAAGTTTCTTCTCCAGTTTCATTCACTCGATTTTTTCCAGTTACAGAGTAAACGCAGATTTGATTTATAGAAAAATCTTTTGCCCCGGTTTCTTCCTGAAGTTCCCTTTTTGCTGTATCCAAAATTGACTCACCATTTTCTCTGTGGCCGCCAGGGATTTCAAAAGTGTCTCTTTCACGATGCTTGCAGAAAACCCATTTTCCATTGTGCTTTGAAACAATCACTGCGAACTTTAAAAGGCTGTCATCAACATTTTCGTAAAATTTTATTTTCATTTTTATCCCTTCTTAAAAAATTGAAAACGCTGCGCACAATCCTGAAAATATATTTGACAACGCATGAATAATCCAACCTGGAATTATGGAGCCGTTGGATTTTTTTTCATTTATATATCCCATGAACCAGGCAATCACCATTGTGAAAACAATAATCAATATGGCTTTTAAAATTCCTACATATTTAAAGAACATTACTCCATGCATAAGTCCAAAAAGTATGGACTGAATTATATTTGCTGAAACAAAACCAAATTTATTTGAAATCCTTTTTAGCAAAAATCCTCTAAAAAGAATTTCCTCTGGCAATGATGTATTAAAAATTGCATAAACAAGAATCGCTGGAATTACGGCAACTCCAAGTCCCTTAAAATCTGATGTGGCCATTTCAACATCTTTAAGAACAAAAAGTGTAAACGCACCTATCAAAATAAATGCAAAAGAAACAAGGACAATAGCCAGTGCAGTCTTTTTTCCGCCTTCAATTTTTTTTAATCCAATCCATTGTGTGAACTTACATTTTTTTCTTGCAGTAATTATCCACCAAACAAATGGAACAAGGGAAAACAAAATAATCTGTACAACGCTAGTCACGACTTTGTTAATAAATAATTCCATAACAGTTCCTCCAAATATAGGGCATCTCTAAAATCTAAATAATTAATACCATTTTTACGGCTGTAATCATTGGTCTAAAAAAGTATAACTCAAATCCCCTTTCCTGTAAAGGCAAATCGGTTCATTGAATTGGAAACCTCTAAAAATTGCAATTTTTAGAGA
>JAZUEV010000408.1:0-4782 GCA_045640345.1 Treponema sp. | reverse complement strand
ATCGGAATCGAAGGACTTGAACACATTTTTTATGACCGCCGAATCAATTTTTGCGTCCACTGCGTTTGTGTGGGTCCATTCAAAAGCTGTGGCTGAAAAAATGCTGACAGCAAAAATAACAGTATATAATAGAAGATTTTTGATTTTTAACATATTGTCCTCCTGATTATGGACTGGAATCCTGGAAAATCATCCCCAAAGATACTATCATATCATACAATTTTTTTAGGGCTTATGCAAGATGGAAATGATTTCCACTCAAAAAAAACAGTCCCCAAAACTGAGGACTGCCTTGTGAAATTTAGAGTGATAATTGTCTACTTTTTACAATCGCAACGCATGATGTGGAAATATCAACTACGCTTGGACATCGTTTGATACAGTTGATGTTTCTGCTGTCGGAATCTCCCTGGTATCAGTTTGGTCGGGAATTTCCTTAAGCTTCAAATCGTATGTCCAGTCGTCTGCATCAAGGTGGGCCAACATCTTCTGTCGTACCATGTCTGAAATCTCGTTAGACTTCTTTCCATCGATTGCCTCATAAGGTAGGACTTCCACAATCTCAAAATGGACTTTTGTTGGCTTTGGCCAGTTGGGTCGAATCTTTGCTGAATTGTGGACCACGCCTATTACGATTGGACATTTTGCCCACAATGCTGCCTTAAAACATCCATGCCTGAATCGCAGAAGTGTATCTGTTGTACGGTTTCTGGTTCCTTCAGGATAAACACCAATGCAGGAATCACCGGTCTTTATCATTTCGGATGCCTTAATGATTGTCATTCCGCCTTCTCTTGGATTGTCTCGGTTTATTGCCATGTATCGACAGCGACGCATAAATTGGTTGCCGATTGGAATCTTAAAGTTTTCAGGCTTTGAGATAAACGCCATTGGATATCGCCATAAAGCTGCAACCTGAATGAATGTGTCATATACAGAACGATGGTTTGAAACAAACAAGAACTTTCCCTTTTTGGGGTCAGGAAGTTTTTCCAATCCAGTTACAACCACACGAGCCCCGCACCACCAAATGGAACTGGAAAGCAGTGCTGAGAAAACTCTTCCATAAAAACGGCTCTGTTTCTTGTATTCCTTTTTCTTGTTTACAGTCAAAGAAACAATAATCAAGAACACCCACAATACAATATTGATGGCGAAAAACACAACTACAACAGCTCCTGCCATAATCGGAACAATCATGTATGGATGTTGCGCAATAAAAACCATTGCACCTGGCCAAAATGCAATTCCAAAAAGTGATGCAAAAACAGAAATCCAAAAAATTATTTTACTTATCATCTTATGTTCCTCAAAAACTTACCATTCCACATTGTAGCACTGATTCGCAAGTCGTCTGTTGGCTTCAATCAACTACATTTGGGCACTGCTGCAACCAATCAAGGCCAGTCGATTTGTTCAATCTATGGTCTTTGATCAGTTGCTTATCAGGTACAGTACATACCTGAATTATGTTTGTGAAGTTTATGCGCCGGTTACTCTTTTTCCATGATCTGGATATGGAGGTCCTTGACCAACTGTTTGTCAACTTCGCTTGGACAATCGTCAAGAGGGGATGCTGCCAGATTGTTCTTTGGGAACGCAATGACTTCGTGGATTGATTCTTCGTGTCTCATCAACATAATCAAGCGGTCCAAACCGGGTGCGATTCCTCCGTGTGGTGGTGCTCCGAATTTGAATGCCTGAACCAAGAATCCAAATGCCTTGTCCGCTCTTTCCTGTGAGTAACCCACAATCTTGAAAATCCTCTGCTGAAGTGCTGGGTCGTTGATACGCATTGAACCTGATGCCAATTCATATCCATTAAGAACCAAGTCGTACAAGTCTCCCTTTACTGCACCTGGATCTGATTCCAAAGTGTCCCAGTATTTTTTCTGTGGAAGGGTGAACATGTGGTGCTCGGTTTCCCAACTGTTGGTCTCTTCGTTGAATGCGAAATATGGGAAATCAATAATCCATGCAAAATGGAATTCGTCTGCTGGGTTGTAGAGGTTCAAGTCTTTTCCCAACTGCTTTCGGACTGCTCCCATTGCTGTACATGCTGTCTGCCATTTTTCGTCGCTTACAAACAAAAGCAAATCGTATTTCTCTGCGCCAAGCTTTGAACAGATTTCACTTTCCTTGCCTGCATAGAACTTGCTGATTCCACCTTCAAAAGCACCTTCAGCGTTTACCTTCATCCAAGCCAGACCTTTTGCGTGGTTGATTTTTGCAACAGATTCCAAAGCTTCAATGGTCTTGCGGCTGTATTTGTCTGCAACATTTTTAACAACCAATGCCTTGAGTCCTGATCTCTTGTGTCTGACGATATCTTTTCCAGCGTTGGCCGCACCTGCTTTGAATGCACCAAAATCGCTTAAGTCTGCCATAAAAGCAGCGTCCTGCATCTTCAGGTCGAATCTTAAATCAGGTTTGTCGCTTCCGTAGAAATCAAATGCGTCTTCCCAAGCAAGTCTGTCGAATTTTGCAGGCAGATCATAGTTCAATGTCTTCTTGAAGATATACTGCATGAGACCTTCTGTGGTGGACAAAACTTCTTCACGATTTGTGAAAGACAGTTCCATATCAATCTGGGTGAACTCTGGCTGTCTGTCTCCACGGGCATCTTCGTCACGGTAGCATCGGGCAATCTGGAAATATTTGTCAAAGCCTGAAACCATCAAAAGCTGCTTGTAAAGCTGAGGGGACTGTGGCAATGAATAGAACTTTCCTGGGTGGACGCGGGATGGAACCAAATAATCTCTTGCTCCTTCTGGAGTTGATTTGATGAATGTTGGTGTCTCAATCTCCAAGAATCCCTGGGATGTAAGATATTCACGGGTTGCGAATGTAACATTTGAACGGAGGATAATGTTCTGCTGCATTGGATCCCTACGCAAATCCAGGTAGCGATACTTCAGACGCAAATCTTCGTTTGGAAGAACGATTGTTCCATCCTTTTGACGGACTTCTTCCACAGAAAATGGCAGTTCCTGGGATGTGGTGAAAATCTCAATGTCGCTGGCTTCAACTTCAATTTCACCGGTGCTCATGTCCTTGTTGATATCTTTTTCAGCACGGGCGGCAACCACACCTTCAACTGCAATACAGTATTCAGACTTAAGGGATGATGCTATCTTTTTGACTTCATCGCTGGCCTTGTCACCAACCATTACCTGGGTGATTCCGTAACGGTCGCGGAGTCGAATAAAAACAAGCCCACCCAAATCACGGGTGCGACTGACCCAACCATTTAATACAACTTTCTTGCCCACGTCAGCCTTGGTTAGCTGTCCGCAAGTCACTGTTCGCTTAGAGTTTTCCATAGTTCTTCTATTTTATGTAAAATGAGGGATTTAAGCAAGATAGGATATATGTGAACCTCTAAAAATTGCAATTTTTCGAGATGTACATCTATTTTAATTGCCGACCCTTAGTTTTTGCGACCAAAGAGATTACCTAGGTCTTTCAATGAATCCAAAGCGTCCTGAGTTTCAGTGTCCAACTTAAAATCTTTCAGACTGTCCATTGCTGAATTGAAGGAGTCTGTCAATGAGTTGATTGCTTCCGAATTTTTCAGGTCTTCAATTTTGTTTGTTGTTGAATCCTTAAAATCTTCTATTTTATCTGCTGCGGAATCCTTGAAACTGTCAATCTTATCTTTTGTTGAGTTTGTCAGATTGTCCAAAGAGTTTTTTGCAGAATCCAATGCCTGGCTATATGTGTCCGGATTGGTCAAAGTATCCATTGTTGAATTGATGGTGTCGGTTAATGTTCCAAAGGCTGGGGAATCCACAATTCCATTGAGAGTGTTTCCCAAAGTGCTGAAAGATGCTCCGATGTCTTCGATATTGTTTTCCAGTTCATCGCTTAGGGTTTCACCCATGGATTTCCATTCGCTTGACAAATTATTGAAACTGTTGCTTATGGAATCGACTTCAATTGTCCCTGTGACCAGCTTGGATGAATTGTCTTCGGTCTTTGTTTCCACTGTCTTTTTTGAGCAGGACATTGTGAGGGCGGCCAAAGTAAAAGCTCCGCACATGATTTTTACGCTGTTCTTGATTTTCATAAAATCTCCTATAGGAGTCTCCAAAAAGTGTAAAATTTAAAGAATCCTTCAATAAAAAGATAGTCAAAAATACACCAAAAGTCAAATGGTTCAGGACTGTTAATTAAGTCACACCGTGCCGATTGAACTTGTCGAAATCAAGAAAAAACGGATTGGAATTGAGAATTGAAGAGACTGGAACAGTTTTGTTATACGAATAAAAGTCGTGAATCGTGTTAGCGATGAAAAAATCCGTGTGTAAATTTATAATCTTTATGTTACAAACTGCTCTTGAAATTTAAGTTCGACATTCATACTGTTAATTGATGAGATGCTGAAATAAATTCAGCATGACACTCGTAGGTGACGCACGATGTCATTTCGACCATAGTGGAGAAATCTGAAGAATAACCGATTAGCCATAGCGATGACACTGGTTTGGTGCGTGGTTAGTAATAGCGTGTAACCGATTAGCCATAGCAATGTCACTAGTGGGTGGCGAATTTACAAACGGATTTGTTCGCATCTAACGATGCTCACGGAAAATTGTTCAAAAATAACAGTCCTCAACCAAGTGTCGTAAAATTAAAAATCGGTCCTTCCAAAATCAACCGACCTGAACTGTTGATTATGTTTTAGATTTCTCGGCTGCGCTCGAAATGACTGTTGATTATTTGTGTGATTGAACAGACAAAAATAAAATATTAAGACCGAGTGATAATAGCAACAAAACA
>JAZUEV010000407.1:0-3355 GCA_045640345.1 Treponema sp. | reverse complement strand
TCACCTGAAATTTTAGCTGGACTTTTGCTTTGATAATACAAAAAAATCCCCAGAAAAATCCGATGTAAAAATCTCCGGGGAATATTTGTTTAGTAGTAACAACTTCGAGTTTTCAAAAATGAACCTCTGGTTGAATAGTTTCATGGCTTATTCTTAAATTTTTTCAGATGGCACAAGTCCGTTGTTTTTCGAAGTGTTTTATTTTGTCCCAGGTCTTCAATTTTGCTAACGCAAAATCAGATAATTTTTTTTAATAATTCAGCACTTTCATAAAAAGTTACCATCTTGCATCACTTTTTAAAGAAAAATCGTTAGATTTTTCAAATCCGCGTGACAATTTGATTGCATTATGTTATAAGCTTCACCTGAAATTTTAGCTAGATATTTGCTTTGATAATACAAAAAAATCCCCAGAGAAATCCAATGTGAAAATCTCTGGGGAATGTTTGTTTAATTAAAATCTACTGAAAAAATTACAGTCTTGATGCAATCTCGTCGATGTATTCCCAGCTGTTGACAATCTTCTTTGGTGCTGGGTTAGCAAGCTTTGCCAAATCTCCAGTCATAATTCCATCCTCGATTGTTCCCAGTGTTGCCTTTTCCAGTTTCTTTGCAAACTCTGCCAGTTCTGGTGTTTCATCAAGTTCGGCTCTCTTTGCCAAAGCTCCTGTCCAAGCAAAAATTGTTGCAACAGGATTTGTGGAAGTCTTTTCTCCCTTCAAATATCTGTAGTAGTGCTTCTGGACTGTTCCGTGGCTGGCTTCATATTCGAATTCCCCGTTTGGACAAACCAAAACAGAAGTCATCATTGCCAAACTTCCACAAGCTGATGCAATCATGTCGCTCATGACATCACCGTCGTAGTTTTTGCAAGCCCAAAGGAATCCACCTTCGCTCTTAACAACACGAGCAACGGCATCATCAATCAAAGTGTAGAAATATGTGAGACCGGCTTTCTCAAACTTGTCCTTGTATTCCTCGTCGAAAATCTTCTGCATGATAGCCTTGAAGTCTCCGTCGTAAATCTTGCTGATTGTGTCCTTTGCTCCAAACCAGACATCAATTTTCTGGTCCAATGCATAGTTGAAACAGCAGCGGGCAAAGTTTTCGATTGAGCCGTCCAGGTTGTGGATTCCCTGAATGATTCCGCTTCCCTTCATGTCCATAATTGTCTTGCGGATTTCCTTTCCATCTACACCAGTGAAAACCAGTTCAGCTTTTCCAGCGCAAGGGGTCTTGATTTCGCAGTTCTTGTAAACATCACCATAGGCGTGGCGTCCCAAAGTGATTGGCTTTTTCCAGCAGCTCACAGTTCCCTGAATGTTGTTGACGAAAATCGGTGTGCGGAAAACAGTTCCGTCCAATTCACCACGGAGAATACCGTTTGGACTTGGTGTGAGGTGGGTCAAATTGTATTCCTCAACACGGGCCTGGTTTGAAGTAATTGTGGCACACTTTACGCCGACACCCAGTCTCTTGATTGCGGCTGCGGCATCGTAGGTCACTTTGTCGTCCGTCTTGTCACGCTCTGTGATGGACAAATCAAAATACTCTGTCTTCAAATCAACGAAAGGCAGAATCAGTTTGTCCTTAATCAACTGCCACAAAACACGGGTCATCTCGTCGCCATCAAGCTCAGCAATAGCGTTCTTCATCTGAATCTTTGCCATAATATTCTCCTATCTATTTTTTATTCGATTAACGATTCTCATTCTATTCGCTATTCTATCAGCAAAATGAAAGTCTGTCATTGTTTTAATCCGAACAATCGATCGGGCCTAGAAATCCGCTCCCTTCATGCAGGAACAACCGTTGTAGTCCAAGTCCGTAAGGATTTCATTGTGGTCTGGGAAAACCGCAACAGTATGCTCCTCATGGCAGCTCCATTTTCCATCCTTCGTGTGGACAGTCCATTCACTGTTCTGGTCGCCTGTTATGACCTCCCCTGTACCCATGTTGATCATAGGTTCAATCGCCAAAACCATGCCAGCCTGAATTCGTGGATTGGCTCCCCTGCTTGGACAATTGTAGACTGCTGGATCCTCGTGAACGTCAAGTCCAACTCCATGACCGCAGTAAGTCTCAACCACGCCATAACCGTTTTCCTCATGGGTAATCTGATAGACTGCCTTACCGATGTCGGAGATTCTATTTCCAACCACACAGGCTTCAATTCCTGCATACAATGAACGACGTGTCACTTCAACAAGCTTCCTGTGCTCCGGCTTTACGTTTCCAACCATAACAGTGTGTGTACTGTCGGAGATATAACCGTCCAGGTTGATTCCAATGTCCAATGAAACAAGGTCCCCGTCCTGGACAATTATCTTTTTTGAAGGCACACCGTGGATGACCACATTGTTGATGCTGATACATGCGCAACCAGGGAATCCTTCCGCATGCCAAGCAGGTTTTCCACCATGTTTTTTAACAAACTCAACACACCAGTCGTCGATTTCCTTTGTGCTGACCCCTGGCTTCACCTTCGGGATGATTTCGTTAAAAAGATCCGCCAGTTCGTGACAGCTTTTACGAATCTTGTTGATCTGATCATCGTTCTTCAGTCTAATCATCTATATCTCCATTTTATCTTTTTTCTTCTATATTAGATAGCAAAAATCAGTTACAACCGGGACGCTGCTTTTACACACATGGAGGCGGTTTCCATATCACCCATGCGCGAATATGCCTGGGACATTTTCATCAGCACGGCCGAATCGAATTTCTTCCCAAGACCAAGCTCCAGAGTCCTTTCCCAAGCGTCCAAAGCCATTTCATCATTTATGCTTCCTTCAAGCTTGTTCAAGACGATGTGCTCCATAAAAATCTGGACTTCCTCAAAAAAGAGCTTGAAATAATTATGTTCCCTCTCCATCCTGATGATTTGGTCCAAGAGTATCACCGCATCGTAGAACTCCTGACGGATAACCAATTCCTCGCTCAAGATAAAACCGTAGTCCATGAAGTCTTCCCTTCTGAGCCACTTGGACAACCTGAAGTTGGAATGCTCCATGTTCATACGCTTGAACTCGCTTACCGCACTGTCTTCCCTTCCATGGGTAAGGTCGTACAAAACCAACTTGGCGCGACTCTCAAAGTCTTCCCTTGAAGAAAGCCACTCCCTGTAGTCGAAGGAACTTTTTTTCTGTCCCCTGTGTCCAAACTGGCTGTTGAACTGGTATGATTGGTCAAAGATGTCGCGGGATTTCAAGTCTGAAAGGGTCTCGTAGGCCTCCACAAGCAACCTGAATTCCTCGGAATCCTGATGGGTTATATCTGGATGGAGAAGTTTAGCCTTTTGCCTGTACGCCCTCCTTATTTCCGCAACGGAAGCAGTGTGGCTAACCCCTAAAAC
>JAZUEV010000406.1:0-2167 GCA_045640345.1 Treponema sp. | reverse complement strand
AAACAGTATTTGTAATTTTAATAGGAGTCTCTAAAACCGAAATTTTTAGAGATGTCCTAATGCATGGACGGTGGTTATTATGGAAAATAAAGTTAGAGCAGAACGAAATCGAACTCTTGTTTTAAATGAAAATGAAATCTCCTCTCTGAGAAAAAAAATTCTTACAGCAGAAAATATTTTTTCCAATGATATTGTCAACAAAACATTGAATGGTGATGTCATTGAGATGTTAAAATTTATTCCAGATGAATTTGCAGATTTAATTATCATTGACCCACCGTACAATCTTTCAAAAAATTTTAATGGATTGAAATTTAATTCCAGATCTGAATCCAGCTATGATGAATATTTGGAAACCTGGTTCCCATTGGTGTGCAGAAAATTAAAATCAAACGGGTCTCTTTATATCTGTGGTGATTGGAAATGTACTTCATCTTTGCAACGAGCAGTCGAAAAAGAATTGACGATTATGAATCGAATTACTTGGCAAAGAGAAAAAGGTAGGGGAGCAAAATCCAATTGGAAAAATGGAATGGAGGATATTTGGTTCGCCGTAAAAAATCCAAAAGATTACTATTTTAATGTGGATGCGGTAAAAATAAAAAGAAAAGTTATTGCCCCATATAAGGTAGATGGAAAACCATAAGACTGGAATCAAACGGACGATGGAAATTTCAGAATCACCTATCCATCAAATTTTTGGGATGACATAAGTATTCCCTTTTGGTCCATGCCTGAAAACACAGACCATCCAACGCAGAAACCAGAAAAATTGTATGCAAAATTAATACTGGCCTCATCCAAAGAAAACGATATTATTTTTGATCCATTTTTAGGAAGCGGAACCACAAGCGTTGTTGCAAAAAAATTAAACAGAAGATTTTGTGGAATCGAAATTAACGAAGAATATTGTCTTTGGACAGAAAAAAGATTGGAGAACGCAGAAAAAGATAAATCGATACAAGGTTACAATGACGGAGTTTTTTGGGAAAGAAATTCTTTGTCATTGCAAAAAAACAAACAACGAGATTCATCTTTTGGAAATCTGGATTTTTTTTAAGATAATTCTGCCTTTAAAATCCGTGCCCATGGGGCTTATTCATTTTCTAACTAATCCTCATCGTCATAGCTGTCGTATTCACCTCGATTATTTTTTATGGCGCTCCAGTTGAAAGATTTTTCTTGCAACATTTCTGCATCTTCCCGTCCTTGAAAATTTTTCCAAGCTGTAAACTGCGACTTGGTTAAATCTTTTTCATTTTCATCTTTATTTTTTTCTTTTAAATCTTCCATTCCGTTTGCCATTTTTTTTCTCCTAAAAGATTTGCTAATTATAGAAGGTCACTGAAAAAGTCCTATTTTGTCATGCTGAACTCACTAGCCTGCGGCGACGACCCACAGCATCTCTCTAACTATAAATATTTTATATAATTAGAAATCCCAAAATAAATTTGAGATGACATTTTTTACTTTTCAGCAGTCCCTAATTATAGTGCGCTCTTTCTCCTCCAATTAATTTTGGTCTGCAATATGCTGCTGTCACATAGGCGTTTCCAATATTTTTTTGATCTGGATGAACAGGAACTGCCACATCTTTTAAATGCATTCCGATAAGAGTGGAACCAATGTCCAATCCTGCATCCGCCTTGATATGTTCAACCACCACAGGATTTTTAAAACCTTTATAAGCGGCTGTGGCAAATGATCCTCCTGCATGGATCCATGGTACAACACAAACTTCTTCCAGACCAAATTTTTCTGCACATTCTCTTTCAACAACCAAGGCTCTATTTAAATGTTCACAACATTGGCAAGCAAGAAAAATATTTCTGGATGATAAATTTTTATATGCAGTCTGGAAAATAGTTTTACCGATTTCTTCACTAGAATCTTTTCCAATTTTTCCGCCAGAGACTTCGCTTGATGAACAACCGATTACAAAAATTGATTTTTCTTTTTGGGGATGCTCATTCAATAAATCGTCTATGATTTTATTTAATTGGTTTTCTATTTTATTTAATTCCATTTTAATTAACTTTAGTAAACCACCACCTCTGGTGGTGGACAGCAAAAGCTTTGCAGTTACGGAAGTGGAAAGATGATAAAAAAATCCATAGAATCTGAGTGTGAACCGCTCAAAGTTACACACGGAGGAAACTATGGACTA
>JAZUEV010000405.1:0-4675 GCA_045640345.1 Treponema sp. | reverse complement strand
CTTCTTCGTCCATTCCATCTGTGTTGTTTTCGATTTTTGAAAATAGATAGGTGTTCCCATATTTTTCTTTGATGACCTGCATCTCAATTATGAACTCGTATCCCTCCATTGGATTTTCTACCATCTTTTTGTATTCAGAAGTAGGGATGACTGCCAATTCTCCGATTATCTTATGATGAGATGCCAACTGCTGCCGAAAATCTTCATAAAATGCTTGCTGGTCTTCTTCTGTCAAAAGATCTCCCCACTGGATACTTGCCTGGTTGTACAAATTCTGTACGACTTGTGGATATGAAAAACCGATTATGGCCAAAGGATAGATCGCCATGTCAGTGCCATAGGAATCAACAGTCAGTCCATTTTCCAAAAGTTCGTGGTCAATACGAAGTTGTATGCCACATTCTTCCAAATCTACCAAATCCTTTTTGCAGGAAAAAAATGTGCTTGCCAAAAAAAGAGCTGTTGTAAAAATCAAAAACTTTTTCATAAAAATCCTCTTGATATGGTCATCTTAAAAATATTCGCCATGCAGACAGAACTCAGAATCTCATAAGTGGGGAGAAACTGGAATTGTTGTTCAGGCATGACGATTTGTTGTTTAATATTCGAATCCTAGCGTAAAAATTTTCTTACATCCTCAGCGAATTTTTGTGCCTGGGACTTTTGTGTAAATGCAGCCATGTCCAAACTTGGCAAAGGTCCATCCTTGCTGGCGGCTGCATAAAATCTAGTGTCGTCGGCAATGCTGTCATAGGCTCCCGCTTGTGAATGGGACGGAGCGTAACTTGTTAAGTTGGAAATCTGTTCCTGAATGTTAAGACTTACAAGATGTTTTCCCAATTCTGCCACTGATTTTTTACCCTTCATTGAAATCATCATCACTTCGGAGGCAATGACACCGTGGTTGATATTCATGTCCTCCACCGGGAATCTAAATGCGGCGTAATTATATGACACTCGCCTAGGGAGATTTCTGTATTCCGTCAAAGGTCTGGATGTAACGTAAAAGTCCATCCTTTGCATGAGTGTGTTCAGGTCGGATTCAGACACCTGTGTCCATTGTTGCTGTATATAATTTTTTTCCTGCCAGAACTTAATCTTGTTCAAAACAGTTCTGAGGGACATTTTTGTTCCGTCGCTTTTTTCTGCCACAACCTCATCCAGGACTTCCGCAAAGTCGATTTTTTCACTGATTTTTGCAATAAGATTTTTATATCCGTCGCTTCCCAAAATGCTTTCGCAAACCATGGACAAAAAGTCGTACATATCTCTGTCCTTTGATCCACTAAGAATCATTGCAAATGAAAAACTTTCCCTGTCCATATCGATCGCATTTTCCAACTCTTCAAGACTTTCCGGTCCTTGGTCGCTGTTAAAAGTCATGGCCTCCTTGCAGATGTAGATTGGAGCATGTTCCATCAGAATTGGAAGCATCAGATTTTTTTCACCGATTTTTCCAGAACGACGGACAGCGGTTGGCATCTGGGCATACAAATTATTTGGCAATTCCTTGGCGTTTTCAGCAAAATGTTTAGCCATGGCACTGTTGAATGTAAAAATTGCGTCATATTTTTTTGCGTCCGTCACAGAAAGACCGGTCTCGCTATTGATGATAGAAACCGTTGTTTTTTTGTTGGACTTAAGTACGTACTCTTCAATGGTTTGGGAAATCTTGTCCGGTAAATCATAAATAGCAATCTTGACCTTTTGATTTTTGATTGCAACAATAGTTATGGCACAAGCAAGAGCGACAATCAGCAAAGGAATCCCGATAAACAAAATCAATTTCTTATTTTTATTCATAAATCACCTTTCAATTAACTGGGAACATCTAAAAATTGCAATTCTTAGAGATGCCCAACTTTCTTCTATTATAATGCACATTTACAGTGAGACTCAAGGTCGCAATCAAGGTTGGACTCTAGTTGAACTGACTGTAATCCACAAAACCTGGAATATTTTTTGCAAGTTCCTGCATTCTATTGTCGGTTTCATTTATGGTTTGGGCAATAGAAAAAAGTTCCGCATTGATATCTTCCGGCATTTCGTAATCCTTCTTGTAATGAAGTTGATGCTCCAATGCTGCCCAGAAATCCATTGCGATTGTACGAATCTGTATTTCCACAGGAATCTCCCGTCTACAGTCGCTAAAAAACACACCGACCTTGACAATCACATGGAGACTTCTGTATCCACTTTTCTTCGGTTTTTTGATGTAGTCCTTGATTTCAATTAAATCCACATCTTCCTGCTGCAAAAGCATTTTCGTCACATGATACACGTCGCTGATAAATGGACATGTGACACGGATTCCCGCAATGTCATAAAGATTGTTGACCATATTGTCCATAGTCACCGCCAAACCCTTTCTCTGGAGCTTTTCGGCGATACTCATGGGGTCTTTTATTCTGCTGGCGATTGTCTCAATGGGATTTCGCTGATGCTTGCTGGCGAACTCATCTTCCAGGATTTCAAATTTTGTGGTCACCTGTTTTATGGCGCTTTCATACATCATCAAAAGACTCTGGAATTCCAAGGCTGTGTTGATAATGTCATTTGGTGTGGCCAAAGCATTTTTGTTGTCTTTCATTGTCTGTCGAATAATAAGTTCATTGTCCATGTCTTTAAATATAGTAAAAAATTTCCATTGTGGCAAATTTTTTTTTTCGTTGGGACAATAAAGGTATCTCTAAAAACTGCTATTCAGGGATGTACGGAATATTTTAAAGATGCCCGATATATTGTAAAACATTAAAAAATATGTCATCATATCCACATGAATACATTTCCATTATCACACGATCAGCTTGTAGAGTTGACAAAAAAATATCCAACACCTTTTTATCTTTATGACGAAAAAGGGATTCGCGACAATATGCGTTATTTCAAGGACTGTTTTTCGATTTTTCCAGAATTTCGAGAATATTTTGCTGTCAAGGCACTTCCAAATCCATATATATTGAAGGTTTTGGAAAGCGAAGGTTGTGGAGCCGATTGTTCATCCATGCCTGAATTGATTCTTAGTGAAAAAAGTGGAATCAAGGGACAGCGGGTCATGTTTACCAGTAACGACACACCTGCCGAGGAATTCCAGATGGCATATAAAAATGGTGCAATCATCAATCTGGACGACATTACTCATATTCCTTTTTTGAAGAACGCCCTTGGTGGAAAAATGCCTGACACGATTTGTTTCCGCTATAACCCGGGTCCATTGAAGGAAGGTGGAAATTCAATTATCGGTAAACCAGAGGAAGCAAAGTATGGTTTGACCAAGGACCAGATGATTGAAGCATACAAGATTTGCAAGGCCGAAGGGGTAAAACATTTTGGTCTCCACACCATGGTTGCATCAAACGAACTGAATCCTGATTTCTTTGTTGATACTGCCCACATTGTTTTTGATTTGGTTTTGGAAGTCCAGAAAGAGTGCGGCGTGAATATTGAATTTGTTGACCTTGGTGGGGGAGTGGGAATCCCTTATAAGGCTGACCAGAAAAAAGTTGATTTGAAATATGTTGCCCAGAACATCCGCAAGTTGTACGACCAGATGATTGTTCCTGCGGGGCTTGATCCATTGGCAATCTGTTTTGAATGTGGACGACCAATCACAGGACCTTATGGCTGGCTTGTTACAAAGGCTATCCACCAGAAGCACATCTATCGTGAATATATTGGTTGCGATGCTTCCATGGCAGATTTGATGAGACCTGGAATGTATGGTTCTTATCACGAGGTTCAGGTTAGCGGCAAGGAAAATCTTCCAAAAGACCAGATTTATGATGTGACTGGAAGTTTGTGTGAAAACTGTGACAAATTTGCTGTCCAGCGTGAACTTCCAAAAATCGAAAACGGTGATCTGTTGATTATCCATGATGCTGGAGCTCACGGTCGTGCCATGGGATTCAACTACAATGGTAAACTGAGGGCAGGGGAACTGCTTTTGAGGACTGACGGAACTGTTGTGCAAATTCGCCGTCGTGAAACAATTGATGATTATTTTGCGACTTTGGATTTTGGTGGATTGGACAACTTTAATTAATCCTGATAAATAAATTTTCCCGTGGATTTGTACATCCGTGCTTTTCTGCGGGATTTTTTTTATGAATCTAAAATTGCAATTGTCTCAGAGATGACCGATTGATTATTTAACCACACACATTTTGGGACTGTTATTCTTGGAAAGGTTCGATTAAAAATCTCCAGACACTTGTAGGAGGCGTGGTTATTCTTGGAAAGGTCCGATAAAAAATTTCTAGATACTTGTTTAGTAATTGGTTAACAATAGCGTGCATCCGATTAACCATAACAACAACGCACCTTCTGTGCCGATTGAGCTTGTCGAAATCAAACAGCCCTATGTCCGATTGATTTTTTTATGTCACACGGATTCGAGCCATTTAACGATGTCTCTTTAAATTGAGGTAGTTTCGAGAGCCTCAACCACCACGACCGATAAAAAATTTTACGACACTCGTCTGGGGACGGTTAATAATAGCGTATGACCGATTAACCATAGCAATGACACATATGGGGGATTCTTCATTTCGACCGAGGGGGAGAGACCTACGCAAGCCATCTAGGATGTCTTGCTATCGAGTTTTAGTTTTGCCACCAATGGGTGTCAATTTTTTGTTTCACAAAAAAACACTAAAACTAAGTCGGAGGCCAAGCG
>JAZUEV010000404.1:0-6375 GCA_045640345.1 Treponema sp. | reverse complement strand
TTTAGAAATGCCCATATTTCCTAATTGATTTTTTATTGGAGATGAAAATGAAAAAAAGTATTATGCTTTCTGTGATTCTCTTGTCCTTTATGCCCATTTTTTCTCAGAATATACAGCAATGTCTTTGGAATCTCAAGCGTTAATGCTAACGACCACGACCACAAGGATACAACAATGGCTCCCCAAATAAGAACTGCCGGCAAGGGATTCCGTTTGTGTAGGTCTTTGAAATAGCGTGGGTTGCCCTCGGTAGATTTTTAGGAAGATTTTTCCTTTGAATTTTATCGCTTGAGTAAACATCGATTTTCTTCTATAATACAGTTTATGAGTACAGAAAGAAATGAAAAGGAATTGTGCCACTGGGCTGACCAGCAGGCAAAGAGAATTATAGAGCAGAGGGGAGATTTGGACCAGTACACTTGTGCATCTGGAATCACCCCTTCTGGAACTGTCCACATTGGAAACTTCCGCGAAATCATTACAGTTGATTTGATTGTTCGAGCCCTCCGATCCCGTGGAAAAAATGTGCGATTCATTTATTCTTGGGACGACTATGATGTTTTCCGAAAGGTTCCTGGAAATATGCCAAAGCCTGAGGAACTTGAAAAATATCTTCGCTATCCAATCACCATGGTTCCAGATACTTTTGACCGTGACGAAAATTATGCCCGCCACCATGAAGTTGATATTGAAAAGGAACTTCCCCGTGTTGGAATCCATCCAGAATTTTTGTATCAGGCTTCCCGCTACCGTGCAAACCGTTATGCCGAGGGAATGAAGAAGGCTCTCCAGAATCGTGACTTGATTAAGTGGTGCCTCAACAATTATCGCGACGACGAGCACAAGATGAAGGAAGAGGATGTGTATTGGCCAGTGGCTGCATTCTGTTGCAAGTGTAACAAAGACACCACAGAAATTACCGGCTATGATGGCGAATATGGTGTTTCATACAAATGTACATCCTGTGGCCATGAAGAAACTGGGGACCTTCGCACTTCAAAAGAGTTCAAGCTTGGTTGGCGTGTTGACTGGCCAATGAGATGGAACGAAGAAAAGGTTGTGTTCGAGCCGGGTGGAAAGGATCACATCAGTCCAGGTGGAAGCTACGACACTGCAAAACTTGTTAGCAAAAAAGTCTACGGTTGGGATGCCCCTGTCACAATGAAGTACGATTTCGTCAAGCTCAAGGGTGTTCCTGGAAAGATGTCATCGTCAAAGGGTAAGGTCATTTCCTTGGTGGACGCTTTGACAGTTTACCAGCCTGAAGTTTTGAGATACATTTTCGCAGTGAACAAGGTTGACCACGAATTCTCCATCAGCTTTGATTTGGATGTTATCACCATGTACGAAGCTTATGACCGAACTGAAAGAATTGCTTGGGGCGTGGACAAGGCGAAGAACGAAAACATTGAGCTTCTTGAAAAGCGTGTCTACGAGTTGAGCCAGATTGATGGTCTTCCATCGGTTATGCCATACCAGGTTCCTTTCAGACAGTTGACCACTTTGCTCCAGACTTATTCCGGAGATGTGGACAAGGTTATCGCAAGTCTGGGGGACGTAAAGCCAGAACAGGTTGAATGTCTTAAGAGACGTTGTGCCTGCGCTTGGTACTGGGTAAAGGAATGTGCTCCAGACGATTTCAAGTTTGCATTGAAGACAGACGGTGGAAAGGTTTCTGGTCTTTCTGAAGTTGAAGAAAAAATGCTTAAGGAAATCCGTGAACAGGTTCTGCCAAAGATGGACAGCCTTGATGAAAAGGGAATCCAGCAGGCAATCTATGATGTGGCCACCAACAACGGTCAGGAAGCAAAGGCTCTGTTCAAGACAGTCTATGCCGCATTGATTGAAAAGGACCAGGGACCACGCCTTGGAAGTTTCTTCAAGATTATTGGTCGTGAGCAGTTGGACAAGATTCTGGCGGCCTACTGATTTGTTTGACAATTCATAATTGAAAATTAACATTCCCCTTGTTCTTGTTTTATGCCGAGGACGAGGGGATTTTTGTTGATATTTTATTTTTCTTTTCTATATTAAATATTGTGAACTAACATGCGGAGGTTTTTTATGAAAAAAATTCTTTATATCCACGGTTTTAACGGAAATCCTAAGGGCGGAACTTTTGACGGTTTGGTTGATTATTTTTCTGGCACTGAATTCCAGGTGATTTCTTTTCCATTTCCCGATCTTCACACCGATGTTGAAAAAACTCAAAGGCTGATTGAAAAATATGTGGACGAAAATGACGTGAAGATTATTGTTGGAGCGTCCCTTGGTGGATTCTATACCCTGTGCTGCGAAAGGAGTGTCTTTAAGATTGCCATAAATCCTTGCATGATTCCTTCAAAAGAGATTGAACTTTTGAAAGACCGTACCACTGGAGAAAATATTTCCATCGACAAAAATATGATTGCAAAATGGAAAGCGATGGAGGAATATAATCTTAAGGAAGAGTTTCGTCAGGCGGTGGCGATTTTTGGAAAAGAGGACAAGACTTTTCACAACGGAGAGGAATGCAATTATAAAAATCTTTTTGACAAAATTTTTCCGTCTGCCAGAATGAAAAGCGTTATGGTTGATGGATTCCACAGTCTCACGGCCAAACAAATCAGTGAAGGGATGGAAAAGGTTCTAAAATTTTTTTGCGAGATTCATTGCATTGAAGGAACTGTTTCTGAAATCAATGAACTGGAGACCATGAAAAAAAATAGACTGACCTTTTTTAAAATCAATGATAAAAAAATTGTGGTCTTTCAAAAAAGCTATGAAAAATACGGGGAGCTGATAAAAGATGGTTCGAAACTAAAAGTGTATGGAAAAGTCGAAAGCAATTGCGACGGCGTGGATTATGATTTTATCAGCTGCGAGAGGGTGAAGCAAGATAATGTCGAAGAGGTTCGATTTCAATAGAAGGTAGACAGGATTCTATACGCTTTATTTTTGTGTTGACGCCTTGAGTGATTTTTTAGAAATACCCTTATCCTTTTTTGAACATATAAAATCTTTTTAAATCTGGTTATATCAATTATTCTGTTTTTTGTGTATTTTGATGATACCAGATTTTGTGATTGAATCTCTAAAAATTGCAATTGTTGGAGATGACAATGTTTCTTGGAGGATTTTATGAAAAAAGTTTTATCCATGGCGGCTGCGGTTATTTTTTTTAGCCAGATTTTTGTGGGCTGTTCGTCAAAAGAGTCCCTTAAAATTTATGCAGTGATTCATGAGGAGGAGACCCAGGCATTGACCGACCTTTTCACCAAGGAGACGGGTATTCCTGTAACATTTCTTCGTGCATCCACAGGAGAATTGGTCAACCGTGTGATTTCAGAAAAGGACAATCCACAGGCGGATATTCTTTTGGGTGGAGCCACATCCTATCACATCGAAGCAGAAAAGTCAGGCGCCTTGGAAAGCTATAAATCTCCGATGGCAAAAAATGTTCCATCCTATGCCCGCTCAGTCAATGACACTTGGACAGGATTCTGTGTTTTGACTTTGGGAATCGGACTCAACACAAACCGTTTCAATGAAAAATTTCCTGGACACAAAATTCCTTCGAGCTGGGATGATTTGACGGATCCTGCGTTCAAAGGTGAAATTGTTTTGACAAATCCTGTGGCATCAAGCACCGCATATCTTTTTGTTCAGAACCAGCTTCAAAGACTTGGTTGGGACGATGGATGGAAATATCTCCTTTCTCTTTCCGACCTTGTTGGACAGTTTCCTGACTCCGGCAGTGCTCCAGCAAAATTGATCGGGACCGGTGAATATTCCATAGGAGTTTCTTATCTTCATGCTTTGACAAAATACAAGTCGGAGGGATTCGACATAACTTTGGTTGCTCCTCCACAGTCGGTTGGTGATGTGGACTGCATCTCAATTATGAAAAACACAAAAAATCTTGAAGCCGCAAAAAAGTTTGTTGATTTTATGTTGTCCAAGGAAGCACAGGAACTTATGAGCTCCATGGATTTTACAATTCCAGTAAATCCCGATGCAACCCCTGCCGCAGGATCGATTCCAATTTCACAGATTGATTTGATTGACTATGATGCTGAACTTGCTTCGTCACAAAAAGATGAAGTCCTTGCAAAGTGGTCTTCAGAGGTAAAATGAAAACTGCGAATCAAAAAAGCAGGTCCCTTTATTCCGTATGGATAATCGTACTTGCTTTTGTTTTTTTATTTATTGCGTTTCCTCTTTTGTCGGTTCTTTTTTCAGCCGGAAAAAATGATTTTATTGAAGTTATAAAATCAAAAGTCTGGCATCAGGCCATGGTCAATACTTTTTTGGAATGTGTCTGTTCGTCATCACTTTCAGTTTTGGTTGGATTTTTCTACGCCTACGCAATTGTAAAATCAAATATCCCATTTAAAAAAATTTTCAGGTTTGTTCCTTTGATTCATTTAATAACTCCTCCCTTTGTTGGAGGTCTTGCTTTTATTCTTCTGCTTGGACGACAGGGATTTATCACCCACAGACTTTTAGGACTGGATGTTTCCATCTATGGTTTTCCTGGACTTTTGATTGCCCAGACTCTTTGTTTTTTTCCGATGGCATACTTGATTTGCCTCCAGACTTTGCAGGGCATAAATCCAAATCTTGAGAAAGCCGCAAAAAGTATGGGAGCCGGAAATTTAAAAATATTTTTTTCAGTGACGCTCCCTCTTTCATCAACGGGAATTCTTTCATCCCTTCTTTTTATTGCAGTTTCTGTCTTAAGTGATTTTGGAAATCCATTGATTGTGGGGGGAAGATTCAGAGTTCTTGCCGTGGAGATTTATACACAACTTACAGGGTGGCTCAATGTTGGAAAAAGCGCTGTCCTTGGAATAATTCTCGTGGTTCCTTCTATTATATTGTTTGTTTTTCAAAATCGATTGATGAAAAAATCTGGAACAAAATTTTCGACCATCGGTGGAAAGGATTCTGCCTTTGATTTGGAAATTGAAAAACCATCCTGCGGAAAATTCGGGAACATTGCTTTATTTGTTTTTGTTTTGGTTATGACACTTGCTGTCCTTGCCCAATTCGCTGCAATCGTTGCTGGGAGTTTTCAAAAACTTTGGGGAATCAACACTGATTTCACTTTTGACCACATAAAATCCGTTTTTAAATATACAAAGGAGTTGGGCAATTCAATTTTGTTTGCCTTGTGCGGAGCTTTTTTGGGAACTCTTTTGGCATCCATTTCAAGTTTCATGGTTCACAGGACAAATCTTCCCTTGCGAAAAACAATGGACACCCTTGTTCAATTGCCCAGTGCAATCCCCGGTTCTCTTTTGGGACTTTCGATTTCCATTGCCGCATCAAAATTTAATTTTTGTTCATCGGAGATTTTGATAATAATTGCCATGACAATTGCTTTTTTGCCTTTTGCCTACAAAGTGATTTCAGCAAATTTTTCACAGATAAAAAATACATTGGACGATGGGGCCAGATCCTTGGGAGCGAATCCACTTTATGTTTTTTCATCGGTAATTGCTCCAATTTCCAGTGGCGGAATTTTTGCTGGATTTATTTATTCATTTATCCGAGGGGTTGGAACTTTAAGCGCCGTGATTTTTCTTGTGTCATTCAGCACGCCCCTTGCATCGGTGAGAATCTTGAATCTTGCTGAGGAAGGATTTTGGGGAAAGTCCGCAGCCCTTGCATTGGTTTTGACGGCTATGACTTTTTTGATTTTGGCACTGGGTGTGTTGATTTTAAAAATTGCAGGGAGGTTCAAAAAATGGATGCGTTGAGTCTTGAAAAAATTTCTTTTTCCTATGGTGACACAAAAGTTATTGATGATTTTTCATTGAATGTGGAGCAGGGAACTTTTACGACTTTGCTTGGGTCAAGTGGTTCGGGAAAGACAACTTTGCTTAGGCTTGTCTCTGGATTTTTGGAACCGTCATCTGGTGAAATAAAAATCAATGGCGAATTGGTCAACGGAATGAGGCCTGAAAAAAGACACTTGGGAATGGTGTTTCAGGACTATGCACTTTTTCCTCATCTGACTGTTCTTCAAAATCTTTTGTATGGATTAAAAATAAATGGAATTCCTCAAAGTTCAGATGACAGGATGCCTTGGAGTTCCAAAAAAAAATCCATGGAAAATCTTTTGGCTGTGGTTGATGAATCAACTAAGATTCTTGAGATAAAAAATCTTTATGACAGATATCCTGGTGAACTGTCCGGCGGTCAGCAGCAGAGAGTTGCATTGGGAAGGGCATTGGTTTTGCAGCCGAAAATACTTTTGATGGACGAACCACTTTCAAGCCTTGATGCAAACCTTAGACAAAGTGTCAGGGCGGAGCTTAGGGATATTCAGCGGAGATTAAAAATCACAACTGTCTATGTGACCCACGACCAGGAGGAAGCTCTTTCTCT
>JAZUEV010000403.1:0-4218 GCA_045640345.1 Treponema sp. | reverse complement strand
CACTTCGAGAAACAATGGACTTGAGACATCTGAAAAAATTTAAGAATAAGACATGAAACTATTCAACCAGAGGTTCATCTTTGAAAACTCGAAATTGCCCCTAGTAATTAAAATTGCTGTTTTTAAGTCAGCAAAATATTGTAAATTTTAAATTAAAACAGTAGACTATATTATAGAAGAAAATTCTGGAGGAACTTATGAAGGTTTTGGTTATTGGTGGTGCAGGATATATTGGAAGCCATGTGGTTAAGGAATTGATGGCGAAAGGTCACAAGGTTACGGTCTTTGACAATCTTTCTAGCGGACTCAGGTGCAATCTTTTTCCTGAAAACGATTTCATTTACGGAAATATTTTGATTCAGGAAGATTTGGACGCAGCTTTTGCACAGGGATTCGACGCATTTGTTCATCTTGCAGCATTCAAGGCGGCAGGGGAATCAATGATCAAGCCTGAAAAATATTCTGTAAACAATATCACCGGAACTTTGAACATTATGAACGCAGCCGTAAAACATGGTTGCCTTAAAATGATTTTCAGTTCATCGGCAGCCACATTCGGTGAACCACAGTATCTTCCAATGGACGAAAACCATCCACAAAATCCAATCAACTACTACGGATTCACCAAGCTGAAGATTGAAGAGTTTATGAGCTGGTACGACCAGATTAAGGGACTTAAGTTCGCAGCCCTCCGATATTTCAATGCAGCAGGATATGATCCCGACGGTGTAATCACAGGATTGGAGCAGAAACCGGAGAACCTTTTGCCAAGAGTCATGGAAGCCGCGCTTGGTCAGAGACAGTTGAAGATTTTTGGAACCGACTATGACACAAGGGACGGAACCTGTATCAGAGACTATGTTCATGTAACCGACTTGGCCACCGCTCATGTTTTGGCTTTGGAATACATTGAAAAGAACAACAAGAGTCTGAAGCTTAACCTTGGAACAGAAAAGGGAACAACAGTCAAGGAACTGATTGACGCAGCAAGAAGGATTACAGGAAAAGAAATCCCGGCAGATTCAGCACCAAGACGAGAAGGAGATCCAGCAAGTTTGTACACATCAAGCAAAATGGCAAAGGACCTTCTTGGATGGGAACCAAAATATTCCGACGTGGACACCCTTGTCCGCACAACCTGGGAAGCATATCTGAAGCACAATTCATAATTTAAAAGGGCGAATGTCGAGTTAAAATATCAAGGATCGCTTATAACATAAAGCATAAAAATTGTCACACGGATTCGAAAAATCTAACGATTTTTCTTTAAACCTATAGTGATACAGGATAGAAACTTTTTATGAAAATGCTGAATTGTTAAAAAATCAGATTTTGCGTTAGCAAAATCGAATCCGTGTGACAAGACAATCCACTCCATAAAAAGACGAACTTGAGCCACCTGAAAAAATTTTAGAATAAACCATGTATCTATTCAATCAGAGGTTCATTTTTGAAAACTCGAAATTGCCCCTAAAAATCATTGATTTAAAACTGGATTCGCTTGGGTGGATTCAGTTTTTTTTTGAACATCGGATTACGAGAATTAGCAACCAAAAAAGAGGAACAAAATGAAAGAAGATTTTAGCAAAATAAAAAGCTGGATTGAAAATCACACCCACGATATGGTTGAACTGGAAAGTCTTTTGACATCAATCCAGGCCCTTGCTCCTGAAAACGGTGGCGACGGTGAAATGAAAAAATGTTTGGCCCTGGAGGACTGGCTCAAAAAAAATGGATTCACTGATTTGGTTCATTACGACGCTCCTGATTCAAGGGTCACCAGCGGCAAGCGACCAAATTTGGTTGCCACAATCAAGGGAAAATCTGATGACTACAACATTTGGATTTGCGCACATCTGGATGTGGTTCCTGTGGGTGAACTTTCTCTTTGGGAAAACGACCCTTGGACTGTTGTTGAAAAGGACGGAAAAATAATTGGTCGCGGTGTGGAGGATAATCAGCAGGGACTTTGTTCTGGAGTTCTTGCGGCAATGTCTTTTATCAAATTGGGAATCACACCGGAACACACAATCAAACTTTTGTTTATGGCGGACGAGGAAGTTGGATCCACATACGGCATGAACTATCTTTTGAAAAATCATCTGGAGCTTTTCAAAAAAGAAGACCGCATCCTGATTCCAGACGGAGGGGATCCAAAAGGTGAAACAATAGAGATTGCAGAAAAAAATATTGCCTGGTTTAAGTTCCACACAATTGGAAAACAGTCCCACGGTTCCCGACCTGATTTAGGAAGAAACGCAAAGTTGGCTGCCTGTGATTTGGCTTTAAGAATCAATGATTTGGAAAACTTTTTCAATCACCAGAATCCACTGTTCGATCCACCCTACTCCACTTTCCAACCCACCATGCAACTTCAGAATGTGGAAGGCATCAACATGATTCCAGGGGACGATGTTTTTTGTGCCGACTGTAGAATCAACCCGGAATATTCTTTGGCCATGGTTCAGGAAGAATTGGACAAAAGAGTCCGTGCAGTTGAAGAAAAATATGGAGTAAAAATCGAAGTCACATTGGCCCAATCTGGAGAATCAAAGGCAACACCAAGCGATGCACCTGTGGTAAAGGAACTGTCGGAAGCAATCAAAACCGTTCACAATATTGACGCAAAAACAGTTGGCATTGGAGGAGGAACAGTTGCAGCCGGAATGAGAAACCTGGGATTCAACTGTGTGGTCTGGTCCACATTGGACGAAACCTGCCACCAACCAAACGAATACGCCATCATAAAAAACATCGGACTTGATGCCATGACCATAGCATATTTGGGATGCTGAAAGTCGCAACATTTGGTTGCTATTGCTAACAAGTTTTGATAAAAACTGTCATCCCGAATTTATTTCGGGATCTCTGATTGCATGACACATTTATTACAAGCAGTCAATTATCTTGTTGATTTCATTTTTCAGGTTTTCTTTTAATGACTTTTTTGTCACAGAAGCATCCCTCAAAAATAAATCAGCAGGCGTAATATCCAGAGCTTCGGCGATTCTTATAATCATATCAAACGAAGGTTTAGCTTTTCCAGATTCTATTCCACCGATGGTTCCAGTTCCACAGTTGCACTGAATTGAAAGCTGAGTCTGTGACAACCCCTTTTTTTCCCGATAAAACTTCATGTTCATCCTAAAATCGTCTACATAATTCGCCATGCCCTCAATTTAATCGAGAATAGCAAATTAAAAACTTATTGCAATCGAGAAAAATCTATGTTATACTCGAAAATATCGAGAAAAATTCTGTATTTCTCGAATAATCAACAAAATTATTATGGGAAACAAAAACCATTGGAGGATTTTATGAATTGTTATTTTCATCCACAAGCCGAAAGTGTCGTAACCTGCGGAAAATGTGGTGTCGCAATGTGCAGGGAATGTGAGACGAACGCATTTTTTAGACTGGACGGAGGAAAAGGTCAGGCATTGTGTAATCGTTGCAGTCTTGAGGAATCACAGTCGCTGGTCGATTTTGAATCAAGTTGGCTCAAAAAAAGAATGGTCAAATTGATAATCTGTGCAATTTTTATAATTCTAGGTCTTGTCGCTTTCTTTAAAGGAAAATCAACAGACCACATGGCAACAGGAGTATTTTTTACTATAATCCTTTGGGCCATTTCAGGAGCTATTGCCAACATCGGAAACAAAAGAGATAACGGTTCCACAAAAGACCAAGTATGGGGCGCAATCTATGAATACAACCATCCAATTTCCAGCATGATAATCGGGATTACAGTAAACGCTATATTTGGTCCAATTATGTTGATTATTCATATTGTTACTTACCTGATTACCAGAGCCAACTACAAAAAAGATTTGGCCAATCTGGAATCGATTAAATCACAAATGAACTTGTCAATGTAAAAGGGAACCCCTAAAAATACGATGTTTTAATTCGTTGTATTTCGATGAATTAAACCTCGCAGGGGATGTCCAAAAGTATAATCAATACCGTCATCCCGATGAATACCGTCATCCTGAGCTTGTCTCAGGATCTCAATGACAACCAAGTGGACTGTTGATTATGAGATGCTGAAATGAATTCAGGGTGCAACTTTTTATTCGACCTCCATCTTCTATATCGAGTTATCTCAAACATAAACAAAAATTCCTCATCCCTCAAAAAACCAATCTTGACAACTTGTCAAATTCAATCTACAATGAAATTACTAAGACAAACTTTATTTAAAGGAGGTACCAAAAT
>JAZUEV010000402.1:0-2828 GCA_045640345.1 Treponema sp. | reverse complement strand
GCCTAAAATATTTATTAATAAAATATTATCCAGATTAAAAATTTTTCCCACATTATTTTTTTCATTCTGCAATGACGAAAGTTTAATTTCTCTTTCTCCCATACTCTGATCCAATATGACGGATAAAATAATTAAAGCAGGAATATTTTGTTTTAGTGGAGATGCTTTTCTATAAATATTTTTTCCTAAAGATTTTATTAAACCCAATTCCGTAAATGGACATTCCATATTGCTCTCAGGTCCAGAATCATCAGCTTTAATTTCAGCATCGGAAATGCGTGACAAATATGTCCTTCGTAAGCAGTCAAAATCTTTAATCATACTAGAGTCGGATGCTGGTTTTGTATTATTCATTTCATCCCATTTTTTTATTGCAGAAAAAAAATCATCAAAAGTAAATTCAGTCAAATTGAATTCATTAAAAAAGAAATACCATGCAGTAGCGTAATCAATATTTTTTGCCAACATATAATGAAGCAGCCATAATGTTCCTAGCTCTTCTGTAAATGGGTCATTTTCTTTTATAATCTCTCCAAGGCGGGATAATTTAAAAATCTTTTTTTTGGCATCATCTTCTATAAGTCCTGTCACCTTTAGCCAATACCTTAATGACTTTACCATATTTTTTCCAATGCCAAGTTCATCCATCGCAATGAGTTCATCTTTTTTAAAAGAATCAATTTTTCTTATACCTTTTGCCAGCCAGTCTTTTCTGATACTGAATGATTCATGTCCACAATATTTCATTTAATTTTTTGTCCTTAAATATTTTTCCATCATGCATCCACCAGAAAGATATTTTTGATTCACACACATTTTGCAATGGACGCACTTTTCCGAATTTATATAATAATCATCACCAATAATATTTATTGCCCCTTGACGACACACAGATTCACATTTTAAACACTTTCTGCAGGCATTATATTTTCTGACCTGATAACCAATCATTCGCTGCAAATCATCATGGTTGGCAACATTCATAGTTTTAATTTTCACGGCATATTCATAACCAGATTGATTAAAAGGTTGAACAGAAATAATCGGTACCATTTGTTTAGGATCCAAAATTATTGTTTCATTGATTAATTTTCTGCCCAACTCTTTTGAGACAATTCCAAACGGAATCATCATATCCAAAAACTTTTCATCAAAAGGATGAACCATCTGATATATTTTTGCATGTTCTTCTGATGTGCAAGCAGTGAATTTCAATTTAACATCATCCGCAGATTTTAAACCATTTCCACCTTGACGAGCTTTCCATTTTCCAGTATCAACATATTTCTCCGCGTCGGGTTTACCAATTTTTTTTGCAAAATCAATCAAGAAATTTCTCCACTGTTCAGATTTTTCTTTCATATAAATTCTGCTTAAAAATTGCGCCCTTGTATTATTGTTTGGACAACACCAACATCCTACCCTATCATATCCAAGTCTGTAGGCATCATTAAAATCAATATCTTCTCCAAGGATGTACAACCAAACATCAATATCTTTCCAGAAAAAAATTGGACTCGCCACAGTCTGTTTTTGAATTTTCACACTTTCGGTATTTTCTGAGATTCTTGAATATTTACTTCTTGATGTGGACTCAACTTTTCTTATTCCATAAAAAGTCAAAATCTGTTTGCTACCATATTTTCTATTCATGATTCTGGTAATCGGTCCAGTCTTGAACATTGAACAACACCATCTCATCATTCTTGCAGGAGGTCCAATATCTTCACAAACTTTAGCAAAAATTTGTTCACTGTTTTTTGAAATTCTAAATTCTGCTAATGGATGATTTTCTCTATATCGTTGCACATAAGTATAAGTCTGCGGAAACTCCAATGTTGTGTCTCCAAAAATATGAGTCAGACTTGGATTGCCCAAAGCTTTTACAACAATATCGGCAGTGGCAGTTGAATCTTTTCCTCCGCTAAAAGAAAGAACAATTTGTTCCTGATCAAAATTTTTACTGGCATGTTTTATAAATGAAATCGCTTCGTCTTTTATAAAATCCAATCTTCTTTTATTCGCTTCAATAAATTTTTTTATTTCGCAATTAAAAGTTTTGTAGGCATCACTATTTTTTTCAACCAGAGATTTATTTTCTTCAAGTTGATTTATAAGATTGTCTGTGTCGGTTTCTAAAAAAATTTTTGATGAAAAAGCATGAACTTTACCATCAACAAAATATCTGGAATTGGATGCCCAGATGGAAGATTTTTTTAATTCATCTGGATTTTTATTTAGCATTAATTCAACAAGAATTCTTTCCTCAGGAAAAACCGGTCGAATGTCCTTTGCCATATAATTTGTTTTTTCATTGCAGATTGGACATTTTCCAAAAAGACTGTCATTCGCCCTGAAGATAATTGGGACATTGCAATTTTTACAAAAGTGAACTTCTGTATTATCAACTGAGCCAAGATTTTCATTAAGCGTGGTACATCCGCAAACAGAGCAAACCTTTTCCGTGGTTTCCTTGTCGCACAAACGACACCACATTTATAAAGTCCCCGGTTGATGATTGGGACAGTTTTTGAGAATTTTGTATAGGCAATCGAACCTTGTTTTAAACTGCCATTTTAAACGACCGTTTTTTTTATACGCTTTTCAGCAAAGGCAGTTTCTTATATGAACCTATAAATGTTTGCTCTTTTTTATAAAAATTTTAAGACTTGATGATTTCAACTATAGCTCATGTAAAAATAATTTCTACTTAAAGAATCACCGATAGCGTTGTTATGGATATACTATAAAGTCATATCGCTATATATAGTGTATGTTATGAGTTAATTATATATATAAAATTTTATGAACATGGAAAAAATCGTATT
>JAZUEV010000401.1:0-1769 GCA_045640345.1 Treponema sp. | reverse complement strand
GGACTTTGAGTACAATGTTTTCCATTTCCAGCAGCAGTTCTACAGCCTTATGAACGATTTTTCCTCCAAGGACAAGATGGGCTTCGTGGTGGGTGGCACTGGTATGTATATTGATTCCGTCCTCCGTTCCTATGATTTTGTCCCCGTTCCTGAAAACCCTGGTCTCAGGTCGGAGCTTGAAAAAAAGTCCCTTGAGGAATTGGACAAAATGCTTATGGACATGAAGCCTGACCTCCACAATAAAAGCGACCTTCTTCTGAGGGACAGGGTTGTTCGCGCCATAGAGATTGAGCTTTTTATGAGAAGCCCGGAATGTGAGAAAGTCCGTGCCGCATTGGAAAAGAGACCTGAGATAGTGCCCCTTGTCATAGGGACCACGCTCGAACGGGAAGAAATGAGGTCCAACATAAAAAAACGTCTCCTGGAGCGCATGGATGAAGGCATGGTGGAAGAAATACAGGGACTCCATGATTCTGGATATTCCTGGGAAAGACTTGAAAAGCTGGGACTGGAATACAGATATGTCAGTCTCTATCTTGAGGGGAAGATTCCTGAAAAATCTGACATGGTGGAACAACTTTACCACGCCATCTGCCAGTTCGCCAAAAGACAGGAGACCTGGTTCAGGGGCATGGAAAGAAAAGGCGTGAAAATCAATTGGCTTCCAAGAATCAACGACAGGGATGCAAAATTCAATGCAGCCGTGGATTTGGTTGAAAAGATTTTATAAATGGCATTACTGAAAATTGATTTTTAAAATGCCTTGGAGTTTTTAGGCTTGTAATTTCAAGGCTTAAAATTCGGTAGGAATGTCTGATATTCCGTACATCTTTGAAAAGTATTTTTTTTAAGATGCCCATATTAGCGTTGACCGTCTGCAGTCGGCTGGGCGAACCACATTGGAAACAAGGTTAGTGCATCTAAATAATCTTTTGTCCAGCGATTTCTATGCAGCGTCGAGGAGAGTCACTTGTTCGCGGTTAATTTTGCCTCAAACATTATTGCGATGATGTTTTTGATGTTGCTTTTTTTTGTTTCCAAGACAACAAGGGTCGGGGAAAGCGATACAAATCTTTTTACCAGAATAGTTTTCATCCGTATCGTCTGTTCCCTGGTGGAAATGGCAAACGATTTGATGCTTTGTTTTGTAGGTTTCAATCTTGCGTCGGTTGTCCGTGAAAACCAGTGGTTCATGTCCATCAAGAATGTTCTGTCCGATATCTGCGTCGCCATGTTCTATGCCTATATGGTCATGCTTTCGGCGTGCAAGAAAAAAAGATTGGAGATGCTTGTCAAATTCTTTTACGCCGTGATTGGAATCCTGGTGGTTTTGAATCTGATTTCCATGGTCAGCGACAATGTGTATAGAATAGAAGATGGAAGGATTGTTCATCTCTGGGGATTCATTGTCAATGAGTACCTGGGCTTTGTCTTGACTTTCTCGATGGCGCTGGTTCTTTTGGTCATACTGTGCAGGAGACTTGAAAAAATATTCCTCCTGTCCTTTGCCATATACATCGTCATCGGTGGCGCAAGTGTTGTCCTTGGTTTCTACACGGATTTGTCAATTTTTTCCATATCCGAAGCCTTTTCTCTTTTGGTCATCTATATCTTTGTCCACCAGAGAAACATCAACATGAACCGTGTAACCACTGTTGAGAACGCCCTCAAGGTAGCTGAAGAAGCAAACGCCATCCTCGAAAAGTCCTACACCAGTCTTGAGTATAAAAACAGCATACTCTACAGTATGTCAAAGATTTACAAGACCG
>JAZUEV010000400.1:0-7455 GCA_045640345.1 Treponema sp. | reverse complement strand
ATCTTTTTTCAGTGACAGACCAACGACACCGGGGATTTTTGATTCAGGGCATCCAAACTCAATATGTATTGATTTTCCAGGGAATACAATCTCTTGATATTTTTCCATAACCAAGTCTTGTGAACTCTTTGTCTGGAATTGCAAAAGCGTCAGATGTGGAGGAACATTGTTTTTTGTCATAAAATCGTTGCCTGAAATCCGTGAACATTTTTTTATAACGTCCATGAGAAATAGATCCGTTGTTTTATCGAAATAGGCTGTGACAAGATACATTATAGACTCATTTTTTTATATGGTCTCTAAAAATTGAGACACCAAGGTTCTTCAATTTCGAGGATTCAAACTCATTCGTCAGGCATTCACGAAAAGTATTTTTTCAAGATGCCTATATTCTCTCGGACAAGAGAATGGACTCCATCGGCACGAATCAAAAAAGCCCCAAAAACTTGAGGCTTCATAAATTGTTTTTTTAGAAGATTGAACGAATCATGTTGATCAAGGTTGATTCTCTGGCTGGAGCTTTCAAATCTTCTTTGATTGATTCTCTTTCCGCTGAGACTGCTGAAGCCGTGGCAGGTTTTCCTTTTGCGTCTGCGGCAGGTCTTGTATCGGTGACAGCATTTCCCGCAATGGAAGTTCCGTCTTTAAGTTCAATCAAAATCAAATCGTCTCCAACATTGAGGGCATCATAGAATCCCCTTTTCTTGTATGTTCCTTCGGAAATTTCTTCCCCAACTGTTTCAATTGTGAAAGTCCCCAGAATATCTGCCTCGGTGTAGTACACTCCAGAACCTGTATCCGCGGTCATAACCTTTCCCTTTTTTACCACATCAAATTTCGCGCCCTTTGCAATGCCGTCACTTTTTCCAAGGTCGCAAAGGACAGTGTTGGTGGAATTGTACAAAACTTTTCCACGGATCGGAAGGATATCAAGGACAGCCTGTCTCAATCGTCTAATAGATTTTGCCACCCTGTCGTTTCCAGTTCTATAGACCTTGATGTCTGTGGTTTTTGTTCCAGTTCTTGCTGAATACATGTTCGCGCCCAAAGAGAATGAACGGTCCGTCTCATCAACTTTGATAATCAAGAAGTAGTCCATTCCAGATGTTCTTGCCATTCGATAGGCCTGGGCAAAACCGTCCACACCATCTGCCCTAACATCCACAGTCGTGACAGCCACACCGTTAAACAAATCCCTTATCGCGTTGGCGACAATTTCTTCTGCGTCGGAATGCAATGTGCTAACCGGGGTTCTTTCAAAGTAGATACAAATGTTCCATCTAGTTTTGTCAAGATAGAAAGGATCCATGCTGTATTTATGAGAGAGGTTGTTTCTCAAAAGACTTTCAAGTCCCTCAATGGTGTCGTCATTCTTTTTTTGCTGGGCACTTCTTGCACTGGCAGACTTATTTTCATCAGTCCTTGAGGCAGGATACATCTCCTGGTTTTCCTTCAAGAATTTCAGCTGATGAAGATAAAGCTCATAAAACCCATCCCTTTCAAGAAGATTTGCAAAAGACTGTCTCGCCTTTGAATTGAGAGGATCCAAGGAAAGCGCTTTCTGATATTCATATCTTTCGCTTGGGCCATCATATCCACGGTTGAATTCCACCGCCTTGTTTATATGGAACTTTGCCCAAGATGTACGACGGTCGTCCTCAATATCCAATGATTCATTGACCAACTGCTCCATGGCAAGTCTCATAATTTCATCAAGAGAGTCAATGGAAAGTCCCACGTTATATGTGTCCAGGGCATTTTCATACTGTCCAAGACGCTGCTGCGAAAGTCCCATCAAATACCAAGCGACGGAAAGATTACGGTTTCTTCCAACAAGGAATTCACAGATATCGATGACCTCATCATAGCGTCCCTGGGAGAAAAGGATGTCCGCCAAAAGTTGGTACGCCTGGTCATAGTCGCCCTTAATCTGAACAGCGCTTCTTGCCCTTCGTTCAGCTTCCTTAACATCTCCACGTTTCGCAGCCAAATATGATGCCAGGTAATGGACTTCCGCTTCACCGCTATGATACTCCAATGCCTGGTTAACATATCTTTCCGCTGCGGCATTGTTACCCTGTTCGGCAGCAACCAATGCCAGACTCAAAAGAGCTTTTCTGTTGGTGTTGTCCCTCTTGAGTGCATCAAGATACCTTTTTTCGGCAGATGTCACGCTTCCCTTATACAAATCAATTTCCGCAAGACCAAAGCGGGCGTTTACATCGTTTGGATACTTTTCGATGACGGAATTGAAAACAGTCCTTGCATCATCGATCCTGCCCAAGGATATGAGGGACATTCCTTTGAGGTTTTGGATTTCGCTCAAATTTCTTGCATATTTTGCAGCAACATCAGCATATTTCACGGACAAATCATATTCACCGAGATGGAAAGTGCACATGGCAAGATTGTACCATGCATCTCCGTACTGGGGATTCAACTGAAGAGCTTCCCTGTATGATTCAATGGCGGAATAATAATCTTCACGCTGCTGAAATTTATATGCCCTGTTGTAGAGGGAAAGAGCGGTCTTGGTTTCTGCAAATCCTCCAACCAAAGTGCATGACAAAACCAATGCCGCGATTGTGCTTTTTAATATCTTCATATTTTCCTCCCAAAAAATACGATCCTGAGGTACAAAGTAGAGATTCCGAAACGTGTTCAGAATGACACTATGTGCTAAGCTTCTTGGACATACTCTTCCATGTTCGAGGCTTTAAACTCATCCAGCATCCCTGAAAAGATTTTTAGAGACACCATAGAATCTCTTACAAAAAATTAGTCCTCACCCTTTTCTTTTCGGCAAATTATCTTTATGACATTAACCTTATGGCCTTCCATGTCCTGAACAATAAAGTCATAATCCTTCCATGCGGCTTTTTCAAATTTCACAGGGATTTTTCCAAACAAATCAAAGACAAATCCTCCAAGGGTGTCGAAATCTTCAGTAGGAAATGAAGCTCCGATTGTCTCGTTCAAATCATCCATGGAAACCCTGGCATCGCAGACCCACACATTATCGCTCATGGCAAGTATGTCTTCCCTTTCGTTATCGAACTCGTCCTGTATGTCTCCAACTATCTGCTCAATAATATCTTCCATGCAGACAATTCCACTTACTCCACCATATTCATCAATGGCGATGGCAATGTGGAGATGTTTTCTCTTGAACTCACGCAGAAGACTGTCAATGTGCTTGCTTTCCGGCACAAAATACGCTTTCCTGTAAAGCCGGGACAAATCCACCAGCTGTTGGGTAGCGAAAGCCTTGATTATATCTTTCACATACAAGACACCGACCACATTGTCGATGGACCCAGAATAGACAGGAAAACGGGAATGTCCGCTTTCGACAATCTTTTTAA
Source organism: Treponema sp. (assembly GCA_045640345.1). Taxonomy (GTDB): domain Bacteria; phylum Spirochaetota; class Spirochaetia; order Treponematales; family Treponemataceae; genus Treponema_D. The sequence continues at coordinate 4,090 of JAZUEV010000400.1, read as the reverse complement.
GAAGCTGGTCCTGGGGAATATCCACGGAAATAAAATCCACATCAATACGGGGGACCATAACTTCCTTGACCGTCGTAACAGACAGCTCCTCCACGCCTTGAATCATGTCATTTTTTTCTTCAGCCAAAAGTTCCTGCTGCGAAGGCGACCCACCGTCCGATTCGTTTTCACTTTTCTTTTTATTCTTACCAAATCCAAATAATCCCATTCTATGCCTCATTGGTGTGGGAAATCAATTCCACATCCGAAAATTTTTCCATAAGTTTTTTTTGTATCTTCAACATCTCGCACTGGGGTTCCACACCTTTTTCAACATGCTCCTCCCCGTGATCCAGTCCATGGAGATGAAGGATTCCGTGAATCAAAAGCCGCTTGAGTTCTTCGTTCTCGTCCACCTGAAAATATTCACAGTTTTTTGGAAGAGTCTCAAGACTGATGGCTATATCTCCCGCACAGAACCAATGTTTTCCATCATCGTCGCTGTAAGTCGAACCATCCTCAAAACTTAAAACATCGGTAGGTGCATCAATGTTACGATATTCCTTGTTCAAGGTCTGGATAAATTTGTCGTCGCAAAAAAATATGGAAAGTTCTTCGCCATCATACTCCAGTTCCTCCATGACCTTTGCGGCAAAAGACTCCACATCCTGAATCCATGACGGAGGTTCCAGATTTTCACCGCAGTTAACCAAAATATTGTTCGCCATAATCATTCATCCTTTGTTTTTGTGGACTTTTTTGTCCTTTTTGTTTTTTCTACAGCCTTCTCTTCATCTTTTGTGGCAGATTTTCGAGGCTTTTTTGTGGTCATCGTTTCTTCCGACGGGGATTCCGTTTTTTCTTTTAATTCCATATCTATAGAAGATTTTGTTGATTTTTTTGTCTCCGTCTTTTCAGAAACTTTTGTCTCTGCCGTGGAAACTGTTGCGGTCACAGGGGTTTCCTCTGGAGATTTTTTTTCGGAATCATTTTGATATTTTATGCGGCTATAGTTCTTGTCGTTCAAATCTTTCAGGAAGGATGCCTTGATGATTTCAATATCACCGTAAGTCACTCCGCTTTGTGTAAGCTGCCCGTCCGAAATTTTTGCCTTAACGATTTTGTCTATAAGTTCCTCACGGGCCTCGGATGTCAAAAGCTTGTCCTTGTTGGATACACTGGCAGCTTCAATGGAGTCAGCCAACTGCACCACCATGGATTCCTTGAAGGAAGATTTTTCTGCCTTGTACCTGTATTCGTTTTTTATTTCCTCTTCACTTCTCTGTTGATCCAAAGGTAATTTTTTATTGGCCTCCAGTTCTTTCGACATGAAGAAACCCTTGACGGAATTTCCATGGTGCTGAGCGATGATGTCTATAACCTTCTTGGGAAGATTCATTTCCCTCGCCCTTTCCACACCCCTGATTACATGATTCTCAAGATAACCGGCGGAAACTATTGGCTCCAAATTGTCATGGGGATTAACACCGTTGCTCTGGTTTTCCGTAAAATATTCGGGATTATCCAACTTTCCAATGTCGTGGTATATGGCTCCCACATAAGCCAACTGGGCATTGGCACCAATAGCCTCACAAGCCGACCGGGCCATGGATGCGACGGAAAGTGAATGGTTGTATGTACCGACTGCATTTTTTTGCATATCGTGGAAAATATCATTGTCCATATCCGCCAGGTCCTTCAATCTGAAAGGGGATGTGGTGTTCAACATAAGTTCCAGGGGAGTCAAAAGTCCAAGACAAAGCATGCCCGACAAAAATCCATTGACCCCAACAAAAAAAGGAGCGGTCAAAAAGTTTTGGACATTCATCAGTATGCTGCCAACCCTGGTGGCGTTTTCATCAATCTTGTTGCCGAATCCAAAAATCAATTCCAAAAGCAAAATCAAAAGCACATTGAAGACAACAAGGATAACGGACACAGTAACCAAGCCGTTTCTCGTTTTCACGCTTTTTACAAGACGGGCCGACATGAGAGATGAACCAAGGACAAAGCCAAGAAGAAGGTTGCTGAATCCACAGGACTCCCACACTCCCAACGCCAAGATGATTCCAAGCACAAGACCGGTGGCGTTTCCATATATCAACGAAGCAAGAAGAACCATCAATGACGTGGGCATCACCAATAGCAATGTACTGGTGGGGTTCATGTTTCCAAGACCCACGCAAAGTGAACAAAGGGCGTAGGTGGCGACAAGACCGATGGCACAGAACATTATTTCCTGCAGAGGAACGTCCCTTCCAAGAACCGGTTTAGAGAAGATAAAATAGAAGAGAATCGACAGCAGAAGCAAAAAAAGCAAAGCCTTTACGAGGGATGCAAAGTCGGTACTGGATGGTGAATCCGCTATGCGCATCAAAGTGTCGTACTGCTCAGGAGTGATAGGATACCCCTTCATAACGATACAGTCCCCTCGATTGACGGACAAGGGATTGTCAACTGTAGGTTTCAAATCCATGGTGGAGATGATATCCTCGGACGCAATCTGGCCCACCTGATATCCACTTAGGGAAACCCTACCGATTGTGTTTTCGGATGCGATTCTCACAAAAGCAAAAGTCGAGCACAATAAAAATGTCACCAGCATCACCCAGAAAGAGCGCCAGTTCATCTTGAAATCAATAACCTTATTCTTCATTGTCGTAAGCCTGAATAATCCTCTTCACAAGTCCACATCGGACCACATCATCAGCTCCCAATTTCTTGACGGAAACACCTTCCACGTTTTTTAAAATTGGCATAGCGTGAACCAAACCTGACTTTACCCGGCCAGGCAAATCTATCTGGGTTACATCTCCGGTCACAAAAACTTTTGAACCTTCACCCATTCGTGTCAAAAACATTTTCATCTGCTCGACAGTGGTGTTCTGGGCTTCATCCAAAATCATTACACAGTCGTTCAGCGTCCTACCTCTCATATACGCAAGCGGCGCAACCTCAATCAGATTGGATTCGGTCATACGTCTAACCATTTCCCTAGGCAAGACAGCGTTCATGGCATCATAAAGAGGTCTCATGTAGGGGTTGATTTTTTCTTCCAACGCTCCAGGCAGATAACCAAGACTCTCCCCCGCTTCAACCACAGGCCTGGTCAAGACTATACCGCTTTTTTCATGTCCAAGCACAAGTCTCAAAGCCTCGGCCACAGCCAAAAAAGTTTTTCCACATCCAGCAGGTCCAGAAGCAAAAACAAGGTCGCTTTTTCTCATCATCTCGATAAATTCAGCCTGTCCCCTTGTCCTTGGATAAACCTTCCTCGTCCCCCCAGGAACCGATATGGAATATTTGTTAAAAAAATCGTGGTCGCTCAAAATGGATGAATCCGAAAAATTGGAGTCGGAACTGTTCAAAATGGATTTAAGCATAGCAGTATCTGTATCGGGACTTGAACCTGAGGCAATTTCATCCATCATTCGGTTAACGATAAAATTGAACTGCTGGGCTTTTTCGCTCTGACCTCCATCAATGGAAAGCTCGTTTCCCTGGGCATAGATATTTACACCCAGAAAGGTCTCCATAATCTTAATATTGCAGTCATTGGTTCCACAAACCCTTTGAAGAACATCCACGTCATGTACAATTATCTTAAACGAATCCACTTTTTTACTGACCAAACCATATTTTTAGTTTTGAAAGCCTCTAAAAACTACAATTTTTAGAGATTCCCATCTTTATTTTATTACAGTAGGGATTGTTAGTCAATCGGAAAAACACCAGGATGGATTTTTTGATTCGTGCCGATGGGGTCCCATTCATTTGAACGTCTTGGTGCAAAAAAAGCCGCTTCCATAAATACGGTAACGGCTTTAAACAAACAAAGTATCGGGCATCCCTAAAAAAACTTTTATAGATGCCTGCTAGTTTTTAGAGATACACGTACGATAATTATTTTTCAGTGTCCAAAAAACTTGGAATCTCTACAACCGTGTCTCCGTTCACATCAAGTTCAAGATTTCCGTCTTCATTCATTTCAATAGAAACAAGGGCGTTCTTTTCTGATTCCTCAGCTTCTGTGGATTCAACTTCAGATGATTCAACTTCAGGTTCCGCAGTCTCTTCTTCAACCACGTTTTCATCGACTGGAGCAACAACT
>JAZUEV010000399.1:0-18399 GCA_045640345.1 Treponema sp. | reverse complement strand
CGATCCAAAAACGGAAGTTTCACATGCAGACCAGTTTTCCAGGTTGCGGCATAGGTTCCCAAACGTTCAATAATAATCGCCTTGGATTCAGGGACAACACGAATGTTTGAGATAATGAGAATCATCACAATGACAACAATTGCGGCAATCAATAACATAAAAACTCCTTCTTTTTGGAAATCCCTTTTAGAGACTCCATTTATTCATTTGAAGAAACCACGGCTGTTGCACCTTTGATTTCTTTGATAACACAAGTTGAACCTGCTGGAATAGATTTTCCATCCTCCGATGCTGCGGTCCATTCAATCCCGTTGATTTTGATGGCTCCCTTTTCCAATTCACTAATATCTTTTGTGACAATAGCCTTTTGTCCAATCAGTGCGTCAGTATTCAGGGCAGTCTTTTTTATCGCCAACTTTTTTTTCAAGATTGGTCGAGTAAAAATCAACAACAAAAGTGACACTGCTACAAACAAAATCAGTTGAAGGGGTAGTGGAAGTTTTAACAAAGACGCAAAAATCATAAGGAATGAACCTGCCGCAAACCAAATTGTTGTAAGTCCACTTGTGATTGCTTCAATAACAATCAATACAACTGTAAGTCCCAGCCAAATCCATGGCAACATATTTTCAATCATAGTTATAGTATGAACTATATTTTATGCTTTGTAAAGTTGAAAATCCTTTGACAAAAATCCAACTGTTATTTATTCTTTGAATATGAAATTTATAAAACAATTGTGCATAATTTTGTTTTTTTCCTTGATAGGAGAACTTTTGAATTTTTTAATTCCTTTACCAATTCCTGCGGGGATTTATGGAATGGTACTTTTATTTGTCTGTCTGAAAATTGGACTCATAAAATTGGAATGGATAAAAGCTGCTGGAGATTTTTTGATTCAGATAATGACTATTTTTTTTGTGGCACCAGGTGTAGCGATTTTGGGAACAATTCCGACTCTCAAAAAATATTGGTGGCAATTTTTGCTCATAACTTGTGTATCTTATGTAATCGTATTTTTGATTTCAGGACAAACCACACAGGGATTGATAAAACTGTTTTCCAAAAAAAAGGGTGAAAAATGAAAGACTTTTTTACAAATACAATTTTCTTTTGTGTTCTGCTGACAGTTGGTTCTTATATATTTGGAAATTATCTAAAACAGAAATTCAAATTCAAGATTCTGAATGGGATGATTATATCTATCGCTGTGACAATCGTGGCGGTGATTTTTTTGCCAATTGAATTGGAGGATTATCAGGCAAAAACAAAGGTCTTGGATTTTTTCTTGACACCTGCAACAATTTGTCTTGCAATTCCACTTTATGAACAGTTTGAAAAATTAAAATCAAATTGGCTTGCTATTTTGTGTGGAATTCTGTCAGGAGTTTTGGCGAATCTTTTTTCGGTTTTGGGATTTTGTTTGTTCCTAAAAATCGGTCATACAGAATATGTGTCTCTTTTGCCAAAATGTGTGACAACTGCAATCGGTTTATCTTTGAGCGAAGAGTTGAAGGGGATACCTGCAATAACCATGGCGGCAATTGTCGTTACAGGAAATCTTGGAAATATTTTTGGTGAGCAACTTTGTCATTTGTTTAGAATCAAAAACGATGTGGCCAAAGGAATAGCAATTGGAACTTCATCCCATGTTTTGGGAACGACAAAGGCCATGGAGATGGGAGAAGTTGAAGGAGCCATGAGCAGTCTGTCGATAGCAGTTGCAGGATTTTTGACTGTTATTGGCTCAACCTTCTTTTTGAATCTTATCTGATAACCGCAATCACAAATTCTTCTGAACCAGTGAAGGGAGTCTTTTTAAAGTCTGAATAAAAATTGATTTCAGAAAAACCAGCTTCCTTTGCGAATTCAGAAATTTCTTCGGGTTTTAATGGATAGATTTTTTCTTCAACAAAAACAGGCAAGACTTTTCCATTTCCAGTTTCAACCGACTGATTCAATTTAAAAGTTACGCCATCATTTTCCATAAGTTCTGAAAAAAGTTTTGTCCTGATACTCTCCCGCACAGGCAACTTTGGATTTTTATTGCCAAAAATATTGTAGTTGTGGAGACTAATAACCAATGTACCTTTGTCGCTAATCAACTGCTTGCAATCAAAAAAGAATTTTCGAATCAATGTTTTATCGTGAAACAAAGTTATTCGATTATCAAGGCAGGAAATTACATTGTAGAATTTTTTACCCAAAAAGCGAGTCATATCCAAGGCGGACATCTGAAAAAAACGGATTGCTGTTAGTTGTGTGCGGCGACGAAGATTTGCTGAATTTATTAATTCTGGATAATTTTCAATTCCAGTTACATCGGCTCCTTCTTTTGAAAGTTGATGTTCGAAAAGACCCGTACCAGAACCGACTCGTAAAAATTTGGGTGGTACTGGATAAAGTTTTGTCAAATCAGAATAAAATTCTCTTTGGTCGTTGTTTATCGGGTACAACTCGTCATAATATTCGGTTATATTAGCAATCATTTCCATAATATCATTATAGATGCAAAACTCAAAAAAAGCAATTTGCACTTATGAATTTACAGTCTTTTGTCCGATAGAAACTATTGCAAATCCATTTTGTTCTTCAATTCTTCAACTTCTGCGAAAAATTTGTCATAGTTGTCCACTTTATAGTTTTGGGCAATCTCTAGTTCTTCGTCGGCTAAATCAAAATCACCTTTTCGGGCATAACAGATAGCCAAATCAGCGTGGATAATTCCAGAACGAGGATTTATAGCTTCAGCTTCTTTAAAAAGAGGGATGGCTTCATCAATTCTGTCGTGGGTTATGTACAAAGCTCCAAGACTTGCATAAGTTGCTGCATTATTATCATCCAATTCCAATGCTTTGAGGAACATTTGTTCGGCAGTGTCATCGTCTTGCTTAATTCTGTAAATCATTCCCAGGTTTAGATAATTTTCTGGTTCTTCGGAAATCTCCAATGCTTTTTTTCGCCATTCGATTGCCTGGTCATGCTCCATTTTTTGTGAATAACAGTTTGCGATCATAACATAAACTGATTCAGGGGAGTAGGATGTTTCGACCGACAGACCCATCTGAAAAAGTCCAATCGCTTTGTCAAATTCTTTTCTATTAAAAGCTGCTGCACCTTCTTGAATAGCCATGTCTCCTTTTTTGAGGGTACAGGATGATATAAACAAGCTTGTCAAAATCAGCAAAACCGACGCAATAATAATTGATGGATTTTTCTTTGTCATGGAATTAGTGTAATGAATTTTGTGTTTTTTTGCTAGAAGGTTTTAATTTTTTAGATTTTGTTAAGAATATTTTATTGAAAAAAATGATGGACTTTTCAACCGCCATTTTGACCAAGCGTAGATTTTTCATCCGCCATTTTGACCAAGCGTAGATTTTTCATCCGTCATTTTGACCAATCGTAGATTTTTCATCCGCCATTTTGACCAAGCGTAGATTTTTCATCCGTCATTTCGACCAAGCGTAGATTTTTTATCCGTCATTTCGACCAAGCGTAGATTTTTTATCCGTCATTTCGACCAAGCGGTAGCGCGTGGAGAAATCTCATATACGACAGTTAAAACTGAGATTTCTCCATTGCGTTCGCTACGCTCTCTCCAGTCGAAATGACTTTTTCGTTGTTTTGCTAATGAGTGTTAGTTTGTCCGCAGTTCACGTCCATTTTTTTTGCAAAAAGACAGAAACTCGTCCACATAATTTTTTAAATCTGGTCAATGATTTTTTTGACCAATTTTGCGCTGAGATTTGCGGCACTTTCTTCATTAAAACTGTATGTACTTTCACCACAATCATCAGCCATATCGCTCATGCATCGGATAATCACAAAAGGTGTCTTGTTTATAAAAGCTGTATGGGCAATAGCGGCACCCTCCATTTCAACACAAGCGGGATTACAATTTTGAGCGATTTTGTTTTTAATATCTTTGTCGCTGATAAACTGGTCGCCACTTGCAATTCGTCCTGTAATCAACTTATGTCCTTGAGCTTCTGGAAGTGATTCAAAAGACTTTTGTGCAAGTTCAATCAAATTTTTATCAGCAGGAAAATCAGATATCTCCATTTGAGGAATTTCTGTGACTTTATATCCAAAACCAGTTGCGTCCATATCGTGATAAAGTGCATCAGTGGAAACAACAAAATCCAAAACTCCTAATCCATGTGCCATAGCTCCAGCGATTCCAGTGTTCAAAATATGCGTCACACCCATCTGCAAAATAAGTCTCTGTGTACAAAGAGCTGCATTTACTTTTCCAATCCCTGATTTTACGACGACGACATCTTTTCCATTAAGTTTACCTTCTATGAAAGTTAAACCACCTGCAACGACTTCCTTAACATAACTTAAAGATTCCCTTAATTCTTTAACTTCGATGTCCATTGCACCAACAATTCCAATCTTTTTTGCCATAAAATGATACTCCTTGCGAAATTTTCAATTATTTTCGATAAATTTCTTAAAAATTCTTGACATTTTTTATTTAAATAAATATATTATAAGTAGCAGCAAGAATTAACAATTCTGATAAAGACGAACCGTAGTTTATCCTCCTTAGAGCGGTTCGTCTTATTTTTTATATGACCTTTATTTTACACAAAATACCAATAATTGCAAACGATTCAATTTGAATTATGATGTCCTTAAAAATTGCAATTTTCATAGATTTTCGATAATATTTTCTTATGCTTTTAGATGGTGAAAGACGGCCTTATTGTTTGAGATTGGATCAATTGTTTGTTCGTCAAGGGATGAGTACATTTAGAGCCGTTAGAAAAATGCTCCGAAATAAAAATGTGACAATAAATGGTCAGCGAGTGGTTGACGCAAGTATTTTGGTTGATACTCGCCGCGATGATTTATGCGTTGATGGTGAAAAAGTGACCATGACTCCAGATTTGTATTTTATGATGAACAAACGGCAGGGGACGGTTTGCACAAGTTCGGAGGGGCTTAATGAAAGAATCTGGGCAGATGTGGAGCCTGAATTTTTGCATCCAAAGGGTTTGAACCAACTTCACACAGTAGGTCGATTGGACATTGATACGGAAGGACTTTTGATTTTAACAACCGACGGACTTTTTTCCCATAGACTCACCGATCCAAAGTATCATGTCGATAAAACTTACTTGGTCTATCTTCGTGACTATTGTGATGATGAAAAAAAACAGTTGTACCGTGAAACATTTGCAAAAGGAATGTATCTTGAAAAAGAAAAAAAAGGTGCAGCATTTACAACTGAGCCAGCTGAAATACACTGGTTGGAAAAAGAAAACGAATATTGTAATTTGATTGGTCATCCTGATGAAATTGATTTTAATGTCTGTCTTTTAAAAATCAGCGAAGGAAAATTTCACCAAGTAAAAAGAATGTTCGCCGCAATGGGAAATGAAGTTATTTTTCTAAAACGAGTCAGCATGGGAGAATTGAAATTGGATTCAAAACTGCTTCCTGGGCAATATCGTCCGTTGAGTGAAGATGAACTGGAATTGCTGGTGTGATTTTTTACAATGAATTTTGGTTGGGATAAAATAATCGTTGTAAAAAAAATCAAATGGAAAAAAAAATTGGTCGTTTATGAGATTTCTCCACGCGCTTCGCTTGGTCGAAATGACCGATGCCAATTCATCTCTTGGTCGAAATGACCGATGCAAATTCATCGTTTGGTTGAAATGACCGATGCAAATTCATCTCTTGGTTGAAATGATTGTTGACAATTCATCGTTTGGTCGAAATGATCGATGCAAATTCATCTCTTGGTCGAAATGATCGATGCAAATTCATCTCTTGGTCGAAATGACCGATGCAAATTCATCTCTTGGTTGAAATGACCGATGCAAATTCATCGTTTGGTCGAAATGACTCTTAATTTTTTTACAAATTTGTGCTATATTAAAATAGTGGTCTTTTGAATTTGTAAATCATAAAGATGCCACGATTTTTTGTTGATGTCTTTTTGTGGAGGTTGCAATGGGTTTTTTGAGCAGAATTGGTCTTGATTGGTATTATCTGGTTTTTGTTGTGCCAGCCATGATTTTGAGTTTGATTGCATCGTCTATGGTAAAAAACAGATTTGCAGAATACGATAAAGTAAAAAGCAAAAAACAGATTTCCGGAGCACAAGCTGCAAGAATTTTGATGGACGCAAATGGAATAAACAATGTGAGCATAAATCATATCTCTGGATCTTTGACCGACAATTACAATTCAGGGAATAAAACTTTGAATCTAAGTAGCTCCACTTATTCAAGTACATCGATTGCGGCGATAGGTGTGGCTGCTCACGAAACTGGTCATGCAATTCAGGACAAAACAAATTATGGACCGTTGAATTTACGTCACTCTCTATATCCGGTTGCAAATATTGGTTCACGATTTGGACCTTTGTTGGCTATTCTTGGAATTATTTTTGGTGCAGGTGCTCAGACAACGATTGGTGGAATTGCGGGGCTTCTTACAAAAGTTGGAATCATCTTATATTGTGGTGCCGTATTGTTTTATATTGTGACTTTGCCCGTTGAATTTAATGCATCAAGTCGTGCGCTAAAAATCTTGCGTGATACAGGAACATTGGATAGCGAAGAATTGGTTGGTGTAAAAAAAGTCCTTTGGGCAGCGGCTATGACTTATGTTGCATCTGCTTTGACTGCTATTGGTTCACTTTTGCGATTGATTTTTCTGTCAAAACGAAGAAGATAGTTTTCCATGAAAAAATTAAGTGATATCTTGATTGGAAAAAATTCTTGTTCGATTTTTGTGCCAGACGATTTTGAACAAAAGAATCAGAAATTTCCAATTGCATATTTATTGGGAATTAATTCGTCCGATCAGATTGAAAAAATCCAGACGCATCTATCCAGTGATGATTTGATTATTGCTGGAATTGGGTGTGATGAATGGGAGAAATTTTTTACACCTTGGTCTGCTCCTGGGTTAAAAAATAGAAAACCGTTTGAAGGTTGCGCCGATGATTTTTTGAACTCTCTTGAAAAGGATAAAGAGGAGATTGAAAAATCGTTGCCAGTTTTTGCCGACCCAGACCATAGGCTTGTGATTGGATATTCCCTTGCGGGGCTGACTTCGGTTTATGCAAGTTTTGTCACTGATTTTGCAACAAATTTTGGAGGCATCAGTGCGAGTCTTTGGTATCCTGGCTGGACTGATTTTTGTAAAAACAATTGTCTAAAAAATCCCCACGCAAAAAATAATTTTTATTTGTCTCTTGGTGACAAGGAACATATCAGTAAAAATAAATTGATGGCGACAGTTGATGAATGTTTTGTCCAAACTGTTGATTCAATAAATCAAAAAGAAAACACGTCAATTTTTTTTGAGACCAATGTCGGTGGTCATTTTAATGATTGCGAAAAACGAATTGCAAGGGGAATAAATTTTTTATGCAGCAAGTTTATTTAAAAAGTCGCTTGATTGAATTGGCAGACAAATATGAAAACTCCGATTTTATAAAATCCGACCCATCGCAATTTATGCACAAATATTCGAAAGTCGTGGACAAGGAAGTTGCGGGATTTATAGCGGCTAATTTATCTTTTGGTAGACGGGATCAAATTATTAAGCATGTGGATTTTATTTTGTCCAATTCAAAATCGCCAAGTGAATGGATAAAAAATGCAGATTATAAATCGGTTTTTCCAGAGTCGGACAAATCTTTTTATCGAATGTTTTCGTTTAAATCCATGCGACTTCTTTTTGATAAAATGAATCATATCCTTAATGAAAATAAAACCCTTGGTGATTTTTTCAAAAAAAAGTATTTGGAAAAACAGTCGGATGAACATTTGTGTCGGATTATTGCAAACCAATTTCCTGAAGATTGTTCGATTATTCCTCATACAAAAACCTCTGCAGCCAAACGGTTGAATATGTTTTTGCGATGGATGGTTCGGGATAATTCTCCAGTTGATTTAGGACTTTGGACTTGGTTTGATAAAAAAAATCTTTTGATGCCTCTTGATGTCCATGTGATGCAACAGTCGGTGGAGTTTGGACTTTTAAAACCGACTTCAAGTGGAAAAATCCCTGGAGCCACAATGAAAAATGCCCAATCCCTGACAGATTTTATGAAAACCGTTTTCCCCGATGACCCAGTTCGTGGCGACTTTGCGTTGTTTGGTTTGGGGGTTAATTCATAATGACGATGGATTAACAACACTCATTTCAAACATGATTTGGAATTTCATAATCAACCAAATATGACTGTTGATTAAAAGATGCTGAAATGAATTCAGCATGACAAAAAAAATGACCAAGTGAGTCATTCCGACCAAACGATGAATTAACGACAGTCATTTCGAGCAAACGATGGATTAACGACAGTCATTTCAAACATGATTTGGAATCTCATAATCAACCAAATATGACTGTTGATTAAAAGATGCTGAAATGAATTCAGCATGACAAAAAAATGACCAAGTGAGTCATTCCGACCAAGCGACGGATTAACAATAGTCATTTCGACCAAGCGACGGATTAACAATAGTCATTTCGACCAAACGACGGATTAACAATAGTCATTTCAAACAAACGATGGATTAACAATAGTCATTTCGACCAAGCGTAGCGCGTGGAGAAATCTCAACAACGACCATTGTTTTTTTTTGATTTCTCCATTGCACTCGTTTCACTCCCTCCAGTCGAAATGACTGTTAAGGATTAATTGCAGAGGTCGGCGAATGGGGTGTTCTTTAAAATCAAAAATCTGCTGGCATAGTTGGCAAAATAGTCGTCGTCGGTCAGGAGATAGGATTTTACATTTCTTAATGTCGTGTCTGCATCGATTATTTTTGCACCTTTGGAAGTGACCTTGCTGTTGTATTCTCTTATTCCAGTCAAAGCGTTTCCACGAGGATAAATTTCCAGATTCATATCATCATCCCAAGCCAATTCTTGATTAAAAAGATCGCTGAATCGACAGTTCAGAAAAACAACAGAATCCCAATTTTTTAAAGACTTGGCAGACCCTTTACCTTCTGTTCTGTAAACAAAGATTTCATTTTTCTTTCGCTTGTCTGCTATAAAATTACAGTTCAAGAAAACAAATCCATTTTTATTTGCAAGAGTCTGACCTTTTATGGCATAAGCTTGGAAATCACCTCGATTGTCAGATTTTAAATTGATTTCGCAATCCTCAAAAAGAGCTGTATCCACATCACCGTAGATAAAATCCATGTCGCCGCTGATGTGACTGTTCATAAACCATGAAAAACCTTTTAGACTAAGAGTATTCAGTCGTCCCTCGATATTCATGTTGACTGCTTGCAAGGTTCCGGTCGTATTTGTCCAAACCAGAGCTTCACCAATGTCGGGAGATGTGTTGCCTTCCATGACGGATTTATTATGTGTGTTGACTATCGAAAAATTCTTTATTGTAACATTTGACGCATTGGGACCAAAATAAAAAATACATCGATTTTCCAGACCCCTATTAAAAGATTCACAGTTGTCCGCTTGAATGATACAATCTTTTGCACTAACTCCTGATGCTGCCTCAATAATCAAAGGATTGGACAAATTGTATTTAACCTTTTCGTGATAGACTCCTGCACCTAGAATAATATGGATAGGACTATTTCTAGGAATGGACCCAGAAGAAATCATTTCCTTGACTTTTTGTATGGTGACAGAAATTGCAGATGGATTCTTGGAACTAACATTTAAATCTAACATAGTTTTATTATAACCTCACTTTTGGATTTTGTAAATTTTTTTGTTTTGAATACAATCTCTAAAAATTCGCAATCTTTAGGGAATGTCCAAGATAATACAAAAAAAAGCACCCCAAAAATTCTACTATGCTCCAAGAAACTCTCTAAGTTCAGGCATGATTGATTTTGTGTATTCCAGTCCGTGATTGTAAGTTTTTTCAAATTCTTCATTATGTACTGAGAAAACTCCACAAATAGCCTGCTGGGGTTTAATTATCATCAATTTGCCCATTTCTTCAAGAAGTTCCATTTTTCCAACTTGTTTCATGTATCCGTCGTAGCGATTGATAAGTGCTTTGTACAGTTCTGGATAATTTTTTTTGTACATTTGTTGAAGCAAAAGACTGAATCGTTCAAAATCGGTTGGCTTGTCTTCTTCATATTTGGTTGAAACGACAACAACTTTGTCGCAACCTTTTTCCAAGGCTCTGTCAAAAGGAATGGAATTGGAGATACAGCCATCGACATAATGATTTCCACCGATTTCTGTAAAAGGAAACAGGATAGGCAATGAACAACTGGCGTTTACCAAATCAAGCAGTGCAGTTTCATCAGTTCTTTCAGAAAAATAATTTGGTTGAGCGGTCTCTGCACAGGTGGCACAAATTTCATAATCAATTTTTGTGTTGAAAAGTGCCTTAAAATCAAAAGGAAGTTCCCCATATTGGGATTCGTAATTCAAGATGTGAAGTTCTTTTTCGATTCCGTCACGGATATTGTGAGCTCGTTTTCCTTCACGAACTTTGCTTGGCTTTAGGATTTCAAAAACTCGACCTCTTTGTTTGGTTATAAAATTCATCGCACAATGGGCGCCGGCCGAAACTCCACATACATAATCAAAATTTATATTTTCATCAATCAGGGTATCAATCACGCCAGCGGAAAACATAACTTTTCGTGATCCGCCTTCAAAAATGACTCCTGTTTTCATTTGGATTCCTCCAAAGCTTTTCTTTTCAGGTCGATTATGATTTGTCTAAAGTGTTCACTTTTGTTGGCTAGGTCTTGGGAAGATGGAACTCCTGGTGTTCTGGTTATTTTTTCCGGCTCTCCAATTTTGTAGTGGGTTTTTCGTCCAAATTTATATACACCGCTGATTCCGATTGGAATTACTGGAACTCCTGTGTATCGTGCCAAAAATGCAAAACCAGATTTGAACTCATTCAATTCACCATCTTTACGGGTTCGTCCTTCTGGGAAGATGATTACCGAATATCCATCCTTTAGATATTTTTTTGCTTTCTGTGTCCATTCCGTATCCATTGAATATCTGTCACAAGGAATACAGTTTTCGCCACGCATAATCCAGTTGAGCTTCTTTTTTTCGTACCAATCTTTTGCCACAACGATGCTTGTTTTTCCTTTCAGCATGGTGAGCATATAAGTTGGATCCTGAAGTGATGTATGGTTAGCAATATAGATTGCAGGTTCTTCGACTTTTAGAGGGGTTGGTCTGAATGCGATTTTTACATAAGCTTTTACAAGGCCAAAAGCGACTTTTGAAATAAAAGACATATACTATCTCCTGTTAAAAACTTTTTTTGGAATCTCCAATATTGTTTTAGAGATTTCCTTTTAAGTTTGGATTTTTTTCTTTTTCCAATTTCCAGTTCATTTCCAAAATCTGCTTATATACTTCTTTTGAAAAAGGTGTACGTTTTAGTTTTTCCAAGGTCTCAGGACTGAGGGAGTTATTTGTGGCGAATTCAACACCAGCGTCTTCATATCCTTTAAGATAACGAACAAGTCTTGGTTTCATTCCCTGGTCAACAACTGCCTTAATTTGTGGACAGAACAATGCTGTATATTTTTCCTTTCCGACAATGCAATCAAACTGTTCAAGCAATGGTGAAAAAACTTTGTAATCATTCCAAGCACATCCAGAAATTATCACAAGTCGTTTGTCACTCATTTCATATCTGAATCCATGGAAAGAACCATCTTCTGGCACATCCTGTCCCTCATAAGTATTCAGAATGCTCAACAGCCTATCAACCAAGCATTTGAGTGAACCAGGCATGCCAAAGAAAAATAGTGGAAAACTGAGTAAAATAATGTCAGCGGCCAGAATTTTGGATTTTATCATAGGAACATCGTCGTCTTTGATGATACATTCACCTTCGCTTATTCCCCAGCATCCCAAACAACCAAGGCAAGGCTTAATATTCAGTGATGAAACTTCCAGTGTCTCGCTTTCAAATAATCCTGTTGAGCAAACCCCTTTAACAAAGGCATTGGTTACTGCCATTGTGGTGCTCTGTGTTTTTTTTGGACTGCCGTTAATAACTAAAATCTTTTTCATAGCCGCTTTTCCGTTTTATTTTCCTAGTGACTCTTTTGGAATGGTTGTGAATGTCAAAGCACCCTTAGCATAAACTGCTCCGTCAACTTTTACTACACAGTCAAATCCAACCAAAACTCCGCCGCCCTTTGTCTTGTTGACGGTAATCTCAAGTCTGTCTCCTGGAATAACAGGCTTAATGAACTTGAATCCATCAATTTTAAGCAAAACATAGAGCTTGTCGTTCAAATCTTCAGGGGTCTTTTCGATTACCAAAGAACACAACTGCGCGCAACTTTCAACAATCAAAACTCCT
The DNA here is from genome assembly GCA_045640345.1 of Treponema sp. Taxonomy (GTDB): domain Bacteria; phylum Spirochaetota; class Spirochaetia; order Treponematales; family Treponemataceae; genus Treponema_D. Next base: position 6,077 of record JAZUEV010000399.1, on the reverse strand, counting down.
GGCATAATTGGGGTGCCTGGGAAGTGACCGTTAAAGTGTGGCTCGTTTACAGAAACATTTTTAATTCCAGTGGCTCTTTCGTTAGGAATCAGCTCAGTTACCTTTTCAATCATCTGGAATGGTGGTCTCTGGGCAATTTTTTCGCTAATCTGGAAAATGTTCATTGTGATTGGTGTTGATTCGCTTGTGGTATCGCTCATAATGAAAGACCTCCGTCCAATACGATGCACTGTCCTGTGATGTAAGAGAAATCGTCACTTGCCAATGCTGCAACCAAATTTGCTACATCCTCGCCGGTTCCCAATCTCTTGAGAGGAATGTTCTTGAGGTATTCTTCTTTCTTTTCTTCTGGGATTGCGTCAATCATTTCTGTGGCGATAAATCCTGGACAAACAGCGTTCACCCTGATTCCATTTCCAGCCAATTCTTTTGCCAAAGTCTGAGTCATTGAGTTAACAGCTCCCTTTGTGGCACTGTAAACGGTCTGTCCTGGAAGTGCAAACTTTGAACTAACGGATGACATATTGATAATAACACCTGACTTCTGCTTCATCATCTTGAGGGCAACTGCCTGTGCACAATAGACGTATCCCTTGACGTTCAAATCAAAACATTTGTCCATGGTTTCTGGCTTCAACATCAACAAATATTCATCACGAACGATTCCTGCATTGTTTACCAAAACATCAATTCTGCCGTAAGTCTTGTAAACATCACGAACCATATTCTTTACCTGGGTCAAATCAGAGACATCGGCTTTATAAACCATTCCGTCTCCACCATCGGCTTTAATCTGTTCCAATACTTTATTTGCAGCTTCATCGGAACTAGAATAGTTTACCACTGTTGTGTATCCTTCTTTTGCCAATTTGATGGCACATGCTTTTCCGATTCCTTTTGATGAACCTGTAACGATTGCTACTTTCATTTAAATTTCCTGTTTGTAAAAAGAATTGTCCCCAAGAAATCTTCCAGGAGACTTCCTATGATGCCCCGATTTTTTAACGACCGAGGCATTTTGGATTTTACGGAGTCCCTAAAAACTGCAATATTTAGAGATATCCTTTATTTTCCCAAGACGACTGCTGTGTATGAACCACCGCTTGCAAATGATGTAACAATAACTTTCTTGAGGTCTTTTCCGTTGACCTTTGATTTTGCTACGCTACCGTCCTTTGCAATAAATGATGCATCGTCGTTTTCAAGTTCGCCGCTCATAAGAAGTGCTGCGTGGGCTGCTTCAAGAGTTGCTGTTCCTGCACGACCTTCACCAGTTCTTTCCTTTACCTGAACTACTGGAATCTTTGAGAGTCTGTCACCGAACACACGGATGTAAGATTCTTTTTCGATTGTATCAACAGTCTTGTTTCCATCAGCAAATCCGAAGATACCGTCGATTTCATCAATAGAAACTCCTGCATCTTTAAGAGCGTCGTTGATAGCAACATCCAATGCTGAATCAGAACCAGCGATTGTTCCAAACTTGACATTCTTGCGACCGTTTCCAGAACCCAAAACATAACCGTAGATTTTTGCACCACGGGCTTTAGCAGTCTCTTCTGTTTCAAGGAGGATAGAAGTACTTCCGTCACCAAGAATGAAGTTGTCCCTTCTAAGACCGAGTTTTTCAGCAAATTCAGTGATTATTGGAAGATTTTCGTCACAACCTGTTGCCAACATTGCAGTTTCCTGACCGTCTTTCATTACATTGACTGCATATCCGATTGACTGAAGTCCAGAGAGAGGACCAGTTGTAACTGTTACGCCGTATCCCTTGATTCCAGAACAGATTGAAAGATATCCACCGGCTGCGTTGTAAACTGTGTGTGGGAACTTGAATGCGCTTCCCTTTGCGTTACCGTTTTCTGCAATAAGTTCAGCAAATTCATAAGTTGAACCAAGTCCACCTTCGCTGGTGCCAACGATAATACCGATTGATTTTGCATTTTCTTCAGTTACTTTGTAGTTTCCGTCCTGAAGCGCTCTCATACCTGAAACCGACTGGAGCTGACCAAGATTGTCCAACTTGCGATAGAATGCCATCTTGAGACCAAGTTCGCTATAGTCTGTGTCTGTAATCTTTGAGCAGATTGAATCGCTTTCTGGTTTGAATCCATTTTTAACAGATGCAATGTATGCGTCTTTGCTGTTTCCAAGTGGACTTACAATTCCAAGACCTGTGATTGCAATCTTCTTGTCTTTTGCTGACTGAGAAGAAACATCTCCAGCCTGTTTTGAGAAGATGATACTTGAGTTTGTTCCACCGAAAGCAAAGTTGTTGCTCATTACGCTGTTCAATTCCTTTGACTTTGGCTTGTTCTGAACGAAATCCAAGTTTCCTGCCTTTTCCTTGAGCTTTACTGAATCTTCTTCTGTATAACCAAGTGTTGGAAGAACTGTATTTGTTGTAAGAGCCTTTACGCTGAATACTGCTTCGATTGCTCCAGCTGCACCCAAACAGTGTCCTGTAAGAACTTTTGTTGAGCTGGCGCTGATTGTTGGGTTTTCTTCATCAAAAACAGTGTGGAGAGAAAGGAATTCTGCGTTGTCGTTTTTGCCTGTACCTGTTCCGTGTCCATTGACATAACCAATGTCTGACTTTTTGATACCAGAGTTTCTGATTGCACGGTTGATTGCTTCAATCTGACAAAGACCGTCTTCTCTTGGTGCTGTAATATGATGTGCATCGCTTGTTACACTTGCTCCCAAAACTTCACAATAGATTTTTGAGTTGCGTGCCTTTGCGTGTTCGTAAGATTCAACAATAACAATACCTGCACCTTCACCCAATGTGATTCCAGAACAACGGTTGAATGGAGAACAACCCTTTTCGTCCAAAGCGTGGAGTGAAAGGAATCCAGAGTATGGAACAGATGCGAATGAATCAGCTCCACCAGCGATAACTACATCAGCTTTTCCTGCGCGAATCAAATCACAAGCATAGGCAACAGAAATTGTACCGGCTGCACAAGCGTTTGCAACATTTGTTACGATACCACCAGCGTTACAGAATTCAGCAACCTGAGAAGCAACAGCAGCGATTGGCATTTTTGGAATATCTGTAGCATTTCTGCCAGTCTTGTAGTAGTTTTCGACACTCAAAACACCACCACAACAGCTACCAGTGATTACGCTAACACGGTCGCTTCCACCAAAATCACCAAGACCTGCATCTGTAAGAGCTTCCTTTGCGGCTGTGACACACAATTTTGATGCACGATCCTTTTCATTTGTTGGGTCAATTTGGTCAAGAGTGTCACACTTTACTTCAGCAGCCAAATCTGCATAACAGTTGGTTGTGTCAACAGAAGTTGTTTTGTGGATTCCAGAAACAGAGTCCAAAGCATTTTTCCAAGTTTCTTCTACATTGTTACCGATAGCACAGATAACGCCAAGACCTGTGATTACGCAACGATTGTTATTTGAAGTCATTTTGTATTCCTTATAAAATTTGTTGAAAGTTTTTATCTATTGAATAGCAACAAAAGTCGCCAATAAAAATCAAAAGTGCTGCCGAGGTTAGAGTCTAATCAACAGTTCCCCGACAGCTTAAAGCATGGACTCTAAAAAAGTCCTCTGAACTTATGCGTTTGCAACAATAAATTCAGTGATTGTGTCGATGCTCTGGAAATGCTCTTTTCCCTGTCCAGTCATTGAAACAGAAAATTCATCATCAACAAAAGAGATGATTTCCAAAGAGTCAACAGAATCCAAACCAATTTCATCACCGAAAAGTGGTGAATCATAGTTCAATACGCTTCCATCAACACCAAGGTTAGAAATAAAAAATTCCTTGAGCTTTGACTTGATTTCGTCCTTTTCCATAAATTTTCCTCCAGAGGATTTTTTTCCTAAAAACAAAAAGTTTCCAAGAATTCACATTACACTATATAGTATAATAGAAAAAAAGTCACTATTTTAGAAAAAAAACACTAAAGTTTGATGACTTACAAGCCATAGTTTTTTGTAAAATTCACCGATAGATTGGTTTTTAGGGGGAAAAATGGTTTATAAAAAAACTGTCCATGGGAAATTTGTTGATAGACCCAATCGATTTGTGGCTCATGTGGAGATTGATGGGCAAATTGAGACTGTCCATGTCAAAAACACTGGTCGTTGCAAGGAACTTTTGTTGCCTGGAGTGGATGTGATTCTGGAAGATTTTCGGGGCAGGGTAGAAGGGGAGTCTCGAAAGACAAAATTTGATTTGATTGCGGTCTACAAAAAGTATGCTGATTCAAAAAAGACTCTGCTTATAAATATGGATAGTCAGGCACCAAACAAGGTTGTAGGGGAGTGGCTTTTGAAAAAGGATTTTGATTTGGTCAAAAGTGAATTTACATTTGGTCAGTCAAGGATTGACTTTTATATGGAGAAATCTGGACAAAAATATCTTTTGGAGATAAAGGGCTGCACTTTGGAAAAAAATGGCATTGGATATTTCCCAGATGCACCGACAGAAAGAGGCGTGAAACATTTGCGAGAGTTGGCGGCGGCTCAAAAAAACGGTTTTAATTGTGCCGTTGGATTTGTGATTCAGATGGAAGGGATAAAAGAGGTTCGTCCAAATATTGAAACCCATGCAGAATTTGGTGAAGCTTTGAATGAAGCCAAAAAAAGTGGTGTAAAAATCATCTATTATCTTTGCCGCGTCTTAGAAAATGGTCTGGAGATTGTGGACGAAAATATTTCTGAAAACTGAATGTCACAAAATTTGCCTAGCAGAAAAAAGTTTAAAATTTATCCGCCAAGCAAAATCAAGGAATTTGGAATCAAGAAATTATGAAATCGATTCGGTGGAAAGCAGTTCTGGATGATTGTAGACTTTTTGGAGATAAGTTGTCATAACATTGATCAGGTCGTAGTTTTCATGGAGAATTGTTTTCGTAAAAATTTCTATATTTTCTCGTGGATTTGATTTTATGATGTTGATTTGATTTTTAATCGGTTTTAGCTGGATTTGATATTCTTTTTCAGGAATCACACCATTTTTAAACTGTTTTTTTAGTTCCGACTTTTGCGACTGAAGTAAAATCAGTTCATCACTTTGGGAGGCACAAGTTTTTTTGAGATTTGAGATGAAGTCTATTAATTTGTCCCTGTTGTTGCTGATATAATTTTCGCTGTCTTTTAGGATTCTGCAAACAGATGTTTCAATTCTGCTGATGATTTCTTCTCTTGTGTAAATTTTTGGACAGCAGAACATAATGTGTGTTCCGTAGCTTAGGGGACCGAACTTGGAATTGTATGTGGCGGTGTAATCTTTTTTGCAAAATTTTACGTCAAATGTTGTGCCGTCAAAAGTGTAAGTGAATGTCTCAAAATCAATCATATTGGCCATAGGTGTTTTCTCCTTGGAATTAATATAGTCAAACCTATGACAACTGTTAAGTAAAAATCCCTCAGTCCATTGAATATGAACCAAGGGATTATGTTTATTTTGTTATTGAAGGACTAACCATTATGCGAATGGATTTTCCTTTGGATAGCGAACACCTGCTGGCTGGTTGTAATCAACACTTGCAATGTTCAGATATTTGAAGATTGTGTACAATGCTTTTCCACAGTGACCGAATGCAACTGCTCCGTGGTGTGGATAGTTCTTTTCAATCAACACATGGCGATAGAATCTTCCCATCTCTGGAATTGCGAAAATACCGATTCCACCGAATGAGCGGGTTGGTACTGGGAGAACTTCACCCTGGGCGATGTATGCCTGGAGTTTTGTGTCTGGAGTTGTCTGGAGTCTGAAGAATGTGATGTTTCCATCTGCAATATCTCCTTCCAAAGTTCCACGAGTAAAGTCTGGTTCTGAATCTTATGGTACAAGAAGTCTGTGCTGAACCAACTGATATTTTACGCCGGGCTTGCTTCTTTTTGCCAAACGACAGAATGGTGTGTTTCCACAGTGGAATCCCATGAATGTGTCTTCCAATTTGTAGTTGTATGCAAACTTTCCCTTGATTTCGCTGTCGTACATGTCCCTTGGAACAGAGTTGTTGATGTCCAACAAAGTAACTGGTTCACCTGTGACACATGTTCCGATGAATTCTGACAAAGCTCCATAGATATCAACT
>JAZUEV010000398.1:0-2954 GCA_045640345.1 Treponema sp. | reverse complement strand
CCGCAACCTTCGCATCCGCCGCCACAACCACAACCTTCGCCGCAGTCGCCGCCACATCCACCTTCGCAACCACATCCACATCCGCCTGAAGTCATCTGCTTGATTTCATCTTCTGTTGCTTCTCTGGCTTCAACAATTTCAACGTCAAAATGCAAAGTCTTTCCTGCCAATTCATGGTTTGCATCAACAGTAATAAACTCGTCTGTTACTTCTGTGACTGTTACGATTGATGGTCCCATTGGTGTGTCTGCCTGAAATTTTGCTCCAACTGGAATTTCACCTTCAAATTCAAAATTACTGCGAGGAACCTTTGCAATTGCGTTTTCATCGTAAGGACCATAAGCATCCTCTGGTGGCAATGTAAAAGAAACCTTATCACCAGTGGTCTTTCCTTCCAGATATTCCTCAAACTTTGGGAGCAAAAATCCATTTCCATGAAGAAAAATCAGTGGCTGGGCTCCAACGGATGTGTCTACAACTTCTCCGTCGTCATTTTTAAGTGTGTAGTGAATTGAAACAAGTGTGTCTTTTTTAATTTCCATTATAAACCTCCAATAAGAATGGGTCGCTTGTTTTGTGCCGATGGGGTATCGTCATTTATAAATCTTCTGGTGCGGGAGCTGTAGCGTTATCCTGTATAACTTCCGTAATCTCTGGACAGGCGTTTTTAAGATAAGTTTCCATTCCCATTTTGATGGTCATAACTGCCATTGGACAACCATCGCATGAACCTGTTAATTTTACATGGACCTTGTTTTCGTCATCGATGCCAACAAATTCCATATCGCCACCTTCAGACTGCAAAACTGGTCTAAACTGTTCAAGAGCTTCTAAAACTTTTGCTGTTAATGCTTCATCAGCCATTTTTTTATCCTTATATTCGAATTATCTAACCATATCAATTTTTGTTCAGACCGTCAATTGCAGTTCAAAAATCAATTACAGTTTAAAGTTGTCCAATGTGCGTGAAACACCCTTCAAGCTTTCCTTGTTCAATGATGCTGACTGTTTTACAAAATCAACAGAACCACTGATTGTATCTGCTCCCTGTGAAATTTCAGTAATACTGCTGGAAATTTTTTCAGAGATGGAGCTTAAAGTATCCATGGCATCGGAAACGACTTTACTTTTGCTCAACATTTCCTGGGAACTGTTGCGGACTTCAGCTGTGGTGTCGTCGATTGTGTGCATTGCTTCCAAAACCTGTGTACTTCCGGCTTCCTGTTCGTGCATTGCGTTGACGATAACATCTTCCTGATTTTTTACAGTCTGGGTCAGATTCAAGATTTCGTTGAACTGGCTCTGCACAGACTTGTTACTGTCGGAAACACCCTTGATGATTTCGTTCAATCCCTTCAAGCTGGCACCAATTTTTTTACCCTGCTTGTTTGACTGCTCAGCCAACTTACGGATTTCATCAGCAACAACAGCAAATCCCTGTCCTGCTTTACCAGCGTGGGCAGCTTCAATTGCAGCGTTCATTGCCAAAAGGTTGGTCTGGCTAGCAATGTTCTGGATAACCGATGCAGCTTCTGAAAGACCAGATGATTCTGACAAAATCTTGTTGGACATGCTAACTGCTGTTTCAACCTTACTGAAACCTGTGTTGGAAGCATCTTCAAGTTGGCGCACAGCTTCACTGTTTTTCTGCAAAATGGAGCTAACACTATTGATGTTTGCCACCATCTGTCTAATTGCAGCAGAACTTTCTTCCACGCTGGCAGACTGATTTTCAATGTTTTCACTAAGGTTACGGATATTGTCCAAAATTTCATTTGTTGAGTGGCTAGCATCTGATACACCGGAGGACTGTTCTTCCATATTAACAGACACTTCCTTCAAACTTGAGATAATCTGCTGGATGGACACAGCTGTTCTGGTCATATCAGTGTTAAGGTCGGATGCAACTGCTGAACTTGTGAAAACGTTTTCCTGAACCTGTGACAGCAAATCCTTTGTGGACTTGTAAGATGCGTTCAACTGGTTAACCAAAAGACCAAATTCGTCGCGGCTAACAACTTTCAAAGGTTTTTTTGAGTAGTCTTTTTCTGCCAAATATGACGCAAAGTTGGATATGGAAGAAAGTCGTCCCATGAATCCACGGAAAAGCATGAAGATATCAAAAACTGTCAAAACCAGTGCAAAAATACTGATTCCCAACATCTTGTTTACAAACAATCCGTCCGCAACAGTTTCAGGGATTTTTTCAAAAGCCACGACCGGTGATGTAATCAACGATGCCAATGAAAAACAGCTCAAGAAAACAACCAAAGTGTCGCGAGTCAAAAGTCCAAAAGACATATCCTCTTTTTTGAATGGAACAAAGTGAATCCAATGCTCAAAAGATTCAATCCAAAGAATGTAGGTTGTGATAGATACCAAAACATTCATTCCAAAACACAAAAGATAGGTTGGAATCTCTGGAAGATAATATCCTTTTGACTTTGCAGTTGCGGTAAGTAAAAATGCACAAAGCAAACCGTTGGCCACGGCGATTGCTACGTTCAGAGACATAAGATTGTTGGCTGATTTGTTAGCTTTTTTACATGACTCTGGTGTTCCGTCGTAACTTGCCAAAACTGTATAAACTTTTTTTGCGGATACGATAGACAGTACGATTAAAATGACAAACTGAATCAAAAGTGCTGGCGAGAAATAAAGACTTGCAACCATTGCATAAGACTGTGCAAAAGTAACAGAGTTGCCTCCAACCAACTTCATTGAACCCATAAAGATTGGGACAAAGATAAAAAGCGCTGGAATATATATACCAAGGTCCAAAATATACAAAAGTTTTGGAATTGGTCTAATCTTGTTTTCAGTAGCCATAATAATCCCCGTCAAAACAGTTTTTCGTCTATATTTTCGGATAATTTTAAACTTTAATTTAGTGGTATCATACCGACTAAATTTTGCTAAAAACCAACCTTTGAAATTTTTACTGCTTTTCCACC
>JAZUEV010000397.1:0-1734 GCA_045640345.1 Treponema sp. | reverse complement strand
AAATAAATTCAGCATGACAAAATGGACTTTTTCAGCAGCCTCTAATTTTATAGAAATGACTGTTAAATGTGGAGGTTTCGACTGGCTCAACCACCACAATCACTATTTTGCAGAATCAATCTCATCAAACAATAAAATACCCCTTTCACTTTTATCCAGCAAAAGGGGTTCTTGGAGACTTCAATTTACAATTTACTGAAGATTCCTTTTATGATTCTAGTCGGAAGGACCTGCTGTATGGACATCATCTTCTTCGATGGAAGCTTCACCAAGGTCGCTTGAATCAACACGTTCATCGATTGGAACATATTTTCTTTCCTGGGAAACATTTCTGTACGCAGGACGATAGATTCTTCCGCCGGCAACGATTTCCTCAATACGATGGGCAGACCAACCAGCGATTCGGGCAATGGAGAACAAAGGTGTAAAAAGTTCACGAGGAATATTCAGCATGGAATATACAAATCCTGAATAGAAGTCAACATTTGTACAAATCTTTTTCTTGCCGCCATGGATTTCACCAAGCACCTGTGGAGCAAGTCTGTCGATAAGGTTATAAAGATTCAATTCCTCTTCGCATCCTTTTTCCTTTGCCAATTCAGCTGCCTTAGCTCTCAAAAGTGTGGCCCTTGGATCGGAGATTGTATAGACCGCATGTCCCTGACCATAAATCAAACCAGTGTGGTCGAAGGCTTCCTTTTTTGCAATCTTTCTGAGATATTCTTCCACCTCTTTTTCTGAACTCCAATCCTTTACATGGGCTTTCACATCGTCCATCATTTCCATGACCCTGATATTTGCACCACCATGTCGTCTACCTTTAAGAGACCCGACAGCTGCGGCAATAGCGGAATAAGTGTCCGTATCGGCCGATGAAACAACATGAACAGTAAATGATGAGTTATTTCCACCACCATGTTCGGCATGGAGAATCAAAGCCAAGTCCAGAATCTCCGCCTCAAGTCTTGAGTAGGATTTGTCAGAACGAATTAGGCGCAAAAAGTTTTCAGCGGTACTCAAGTTTGGATTAGGATTATGGATGTACATACTCTTTCCATCGTAATATCGTCTCTTTGCCTGATAACCGTAGGCCGCAAGAGTGCTGAAACGGGCAATCAATTCCAAACTTTGTCTAAGGATATTTTCCAATGAACGATTTTCTGGATCCGGGTCATAGGAATATGAAGCCAAAACTCCACGGGCAATCTTGTTCATAATATCACTGGAAGGAGCTTTCATAATCATGTCTTCAGTGAAATTTGGTGGAAGAACTCTCATTGCTCCCATAACATTTTTGAACTCCTCCAATTGGGTAAGGGTTGGCAGTTCTCCAAAGAGCAAAAGATATACACATTCCTCAAAACCAAATTCATGTCTCTTTTCTGTGTCATGAACAATATCTTCAACTGAATATCCACGATAAACAAGACGACCTGGAACCGCTATCTTGTTACCAGCCTCATCCATTTCATAGCCGACAACATCACCAATACGGGTCAGTCCAACCAAAACTCCACGGCCATCTGCATAACGGAGTCCCCTTTTTACATCATACTGCTGATAAAGGGCTGGGTCGATTGGGTCTTTTCTTTTTGCCTGAGCAGAAACCTTACTAATAAATTCATTGTAAATTCCGATTTCGTCCATCTTTATAACCTCCAATTCCCATAACTTCGCATAAATTTTCAATTTATTTATTTAATTCTTCTATAATTATACAAAACTATGGAAGTA
>JAZUEV010000396.1:0-3374 GCA_045640345.1 Treponema sp. | reverse complement strand
TATATCCGATTGATTATTTCAAGACACTAGTAGGTGGGCAAAACTAACTACCGGTCGTTAGTTTAAATCGCGCCCCTGCTAGTTTTGTTGCTATGGTTAATCGGACATTATGCTATTACCAACCAATTCCAAACAAGTTTTGTTGCTATGATTAATCGGACGCTCTGCTATCACCAACCAACCCCAAAATAAGTTTTGTCGCTATGGTTAATCGGACATTATGCTATTACCAACCAATTCCAAACAAGTGTCATCGCTATGACTAATCGGACGTTCCGCTATTACCAACCAACCCCAAACAAGTGTCATCGCTATGATTAATCGGACATTCCGCTATTACCAACCAATCCCAAACAAGTGTCATCGCTATGATTAATCGGACGCTCCGCTATCACCAACCAACCCCAAAATAAGTTTTGACGCTATGGTTAATCGGACATTCCGCTATTACCAACCAACCCAAAATAAGTTTTGTCGCTATGATTAATCGGACATTCCGCTATTACCAACCAATTCCAAAATAAGTTTTGACGCTATGGTTAATCAATTTCTGGATGTGTTATGCGGCTTTTGTCAATTTGATAAAAAATACGAAATAAAAATTTAAAAATTAAAGGACAAATTATTTTTTTTGTGATATAAATATTTCCATGAATCAATCAAATGCAATGACACAAGGGACTCCTTGGAAATTAATTTTAAAATTCGCACTTCCTGTTTTGGCTGGGTCTTTACTTCAGCAACTTTATAGCACGGCTGACACAATCATAGTCGGAAAATATGCAGGAGAAGCTGCTTTGTCGGCTGTTGGAACCACAGGTAGTTTTACATTTATGTTGATGGCTTTGGCGATTGGATTTTCTGCCGGCAATGGAGTTTTGGTTGCTCAACATTTTGGAGCGAAAAACGAAAAATTGGTCAGGGAAAATGCGTCCACAGGAATCCTCTTGATTTTAGGGATGGGAATTGTTGTTACTTTCCTTGGAGTGATTTTAGCGAGACCTGCTTTTAAATATCTTGTAAAAGTTCCGACGGAAATTTTGGGATTGACAGTTCAGTATTTTGTTGTCTATTCCTTGGGACTTTTTTTTCAATTTGGATACAATATTTTTTCTTCCATATTAAGAGCTGTTGGTGATAGTGCTGCGACATTGTATTTTTTGTTGATAGCCTCTGTTGTGAATATCGGTCTTGATTTTTTGTTCGTGGCTGGTTTTAAATGGGGCGTAATTGGAGCTGCTGTTGCCACTGATATTTCACAAATGATTTCCTTTGTGGCTGCTTATTTTTATATGATAAAAAAATATCCAGTGTTCAGATTCAAGATTAAGGAATTCACTTTTAAAAAAGAGCTTGCAGTTCGAACACTTAAATTTGGTTTTCCTATTGCATTGCAGATGATAATTGTTTCATTCGGTTTGACATTTATTCAAAGAGCTGTAAATGGATTTGGTTCTGTTATGACTGCATCGTTTACTGTTGGACAAAGAATTGAAATGTATATGAATCTTCCATGCAACGCTTTCCAAACAACTCTTGCAACTTACACTGGTCAAAATGTAGGGGCCGGAAAAATCGATAGAGTTAAAAGTGGTGTGAAGCAGACAATTCTTATTTCAGTTTTGATGACCATTGTGATTTCAGTCTGTGTTTATTTTTCATCTGAATATATAATTCACTTTTTTGGATTGAGCGAAAAATCAAAAGTCTATTGCAATGAACATTTAAAAACCATCGCCCTGATAAATATCGTTTTGTCCATGTACATTCCTTTGTTTGGTTTTTTCCAAGCGACAAATTATCCTGCCATTCCAACTTTGGTTGCCTGTGGTGCTCTTGGAATTAGAGTTGTTATGACCTATGTTTTGAGATACAGTTCATTCCTTGGTTATAGAATTATTTGGTGGAATGGAATTTTTGGTTTTGGTGTTGGATTTTTAATCAGTTGGGGATTTTATTTAAGCGGCATCTGGAAAAAAAGAATCAAGGTGATAAAAGATTTTTGATGGATATTTTCATTGCACACTCGAATTTGAAATTGTCCACTCGACATAATGAATTTAAAACTGATTTGTTTTTAATCTAGCGATGTTCATGGATTTGATGAATTGATGAATCCTGTAATGCACTTGAAAATTTATTTGATGGAGTGCTATGATGAATTTGGTTGGATAGAAAAAGTTTCGACCAAAATTTATGGAGCTTAAAATTACAGGAGGATGTTTATGGAACAAAAAGTTTTAAACAATTTGAGTTACGGTCTTTTTGTTTTGACCGCGAATCGTGATGGTGTGGACAATGGTTGTATCTGCAACACAGTGTGTCAAGTTGCGTCCGATCCTTTGACAATCAGCGTCTCTGTGAACAAAGCAAATTTGACTTGCGAAATGATTAGGGACACAAAAAAATTTACTTTGTCAGTTTTGAGTGAGGAAGTTGATTTTGAAATGATCAAGCATTTTGGATTTCAGTCTGGACGAACGATAAATAAATTTGTTGATTTTAAGGACTGTAAAAAATCATCAAACGGAACAATGATTATCACCAAGGGGACAAACGCTTATATTTCTGTTGATGTTTTTCAGCAGGTCGATTTAGGAAGTCACATTTTATTTATCGGAAAACCCACTGAAGGAGAGATTTTAACTTCTGTTCCTTCCGCCACATATTCATTTTATTTTAGCAACATCAAACCAAAGCCAGAGCCTGTTGGAAAAACGGAAGATGGTAAAACGATTTGGCGATGCAAGATTTGTGGATATGAATTTGTTGGTGAAGAATTGCCCGACGATTTTATTTGTCCAATTTGCAAACATCCTGCTGACGATTTTGAAAAACTGTAGAATAGTGAAAGGGGATTTCTAAAAAAAGTTTTTAAAGCCTTTCAATTTCAAGGTCTTGAACTCGGTTAGGAATATGAAATATTTCGTACATCTTCATTTTTTGTGATATCCTAAATATTGCTCAACGAGTTTTTGAAAACTACATAATTTTGGAGTCCCCTTTTTTGATGCTTATTAGGTCGAAAATCGAATTCAAATTCATAGCTCAGTTTAGTCGAAATGACACGATTTGTTAATAATAGTGTGAGACCGATTGATTATTTTAAGACACTCTCAGGGGACTGTTATAATAGCGTGAGACCGATTGATTATTTTTAAGATACTTGCAGGGGACTGTTATAATAGCGTGAGACCGATTAATTATCTTAAGACACTTGCAGGGGACTGTTATAATAGCGTATATCCGATTAATTATTTTAAGACACTCTCAGGGGACTGTTATAATAGCGTATATCCGATTGTTTATTTTAAGACACTAGTACATCGTTTTTAAAATAACCTACAGAATGATTGTCTCGTCCATTTTATAAG
>JAZUEV010000395.1:0-2555 GCA_045640345.1 Treponema sp. | reverse complement strand
CCCATAAAAATCAATATAACTTGTAATGATGATGATTTATGTGACTTTGACGAAAACTACCAAAATCCATTTGACAAACTGAAAAAATCATTCAATAAAAAACATGACGCAAAGATAGAGGACATCATAGTTGAGTATTTTTGTTTTAGTGATGAGGATTTTGATGAGGAAAGTGAATATAAAAACGGAAATTCCTATGTAATCAGTGTGGGAAAGGAAACTGTTTATGTAATGGAACCGTCGGATGATTCAAGGTCACAAAGTTTTTACGATTTTTATATGTCCTGCAAATCAGTCACGAAACAAATACTGAACAGCTGGCATGATAAAATAATTGAGATACAGGAAGACAATAACAAAAAACTGGAAATGTACAAGATGGAAAATTATGATGAACTACTTTATTCCTATTATCGTATGCGAGGGAACGAACAGGCTTTTATCTATTTAAAGAAACTTGCATTCAGATATCCAAACTCAATCTATATGAAAAATTTGCGTCGTATTTATTCTATAGGGAAATGTGGATGGCACAAAAAAAATAAGGATTTATGCGTAAAACTAAGAAATAAAAATTCATCTAATAAAAATTTTTAGTAAAAAAATTGGATGATACGGCATCTCTAAAATAGCAGTTTTATAAGTTCCCTAATGATTTTTTTGATGTGGAAATTTTATCCATCTTATGATATATTAATTGTGCATCTCTAATAATTGCAAATTTTAGAGTTTTCCAATTTACAAAAGTTGAATAATCAAAATCTAAGGTGGAATATCATGCTGGATTTTTTAATTACATTTCAAAAATTTCTGATGCTTTTTTTGCAGGGTGCGTGTTTTGTTGTTGCATTTCTAATTCTTATAACAAGCAATCTATGTACAAAAAGAAAAATTGCAATATTCATGCTGGAAGTTAGCGCTGTTTTTTATCTTGGTGCCCCAATATTTCATTCGACTTATGATGGAGCTCCAGGTGAGACAATGCGACTGTGCCTGAATGTTTCAAGATTTTTTGACTACCTGTCTCCATTGTTAATGTTGCACAGTTTTACTCTTTATCTGAAGGATTTGCTCACCAACGAATCTGGAAATAGAAAAAGAAATTCTGCGTTATTGTTGCTGTCTGAAATGGTGATTTTGGTTGGAGTGATTTGTTATGTTATCTCAAGATTTACAAACTGGTATTATTTTTATGATGAACTGAATCATTACCATCGTTCTAACGGTAGAATCATTGCCACAATCATTCCTGCCGTTTGTATGATTATTCAGATAATTATCATCTGTCTTAATTATAAAAATATTTCCAAAAGAGTACGATTTCCTTTGGTCCTGTTTCTTGTAATCCCGATTCTGTCTTCAATGCTTTTATTTGCGACACACGGAATTTATCTGACAAACATTTCCACAGTTTTTATGGCGATTGTTCTTTATATTTTTGTGGTCCTTGATTCCAACGATGCAATAGAATCAGCTCATAGACGGGAAGTTGAAATCCTGGAAAACTATAAAAGGGAATTGGAAATTAAAGTTGATGAACGAACCAAAGAACTGCGGGTTGCCAACGAAAAGGCTGAACATTTGTTGCTGAATATTTTACCTGAACCAATTGCCCGAGAATTGACGGAGCATCCTGATAAAACCATTTCACAAAAGTATCCCAACGCAACAATTTTGTTTACTGATATTGTGGGATTCACAAAAATGAGTGGTCAAATGTCTGCGGAAGAAACTGTTTCCATGTTGAACGAACTGGTTTCTCTTTTTGACAAGCGTGCTAAAGATGAGGGGATTGAAAAAATCAAAACCATTGGTGATGCTTACATGGCAGCAACTGGTCTGACAACGGAAATAAAATCAGACGGTTCGCTAAAGATGATTCGTTTTGCCGAAGGACTTTTGTCCGATGTCCATCGATTCAATGAAAAATCATCCGTGCAGATAAAAATCAGGATTGGAATCAATTCAGGAAATCTTGTTGCAGGAGTAATCGGAAAATCAAAATTCATTTATGATGTTTGGGGTTACACTGTAAATGTTGCCAGCAGAATGGAAAGCACCGGTGAACCAATGCGCATACATGTTTCAGAAACTACATACCTGCAGACAAAAGATTTTGTTAAATACGAAGGTCCCGTGATGGTCGAGGTTAAAGGAAAAGGAAACATGAATTGTTATTTTGTAAATGATATGAACTAAAGGTTGTTCATAAAAATGCAGAATCAAATGGATGAAAGAGAAATTTCAAGTCTTGCCAAACAATGTTATGCCGCTTCCGAACTCAGAAATCAGTGGGAGGAATGTATAAATTTTGCGTTGCATCTTTTGGACAATGGAGTGGAATCTGAAAATATCTATATACTTGCAGGACTTGATTCAAAAAATAAAGACGACATAAAAAAATATTTTAAACTGCTTTCGGATGAACTAAATGTTTGTGGTCTTGAAGATGATTTGGATTTTTCGTTTTTGTGTTATTTAAACAGAAAGATAAAAAATAATGAGCTTGCTCCAATAGATGTGGTGGACATTTTATGTTCAACTTATTTTCAAAC
>JAZUEV010000394.1:0-5695 GCA_045640345.1 Treponema sp. | reverse complement strand
AAAATTTTATTGATTTTCCACGCAGCAATTTGGGCCAGTCATAAAAAATTATCCCTAAAACCAAACAAAAGTTCCAGGGATGAGGGAGATTTTAGACATTATTGTTCATTCGAAACAATTCCATTTTTTATGGAAACATTTTCAGTGTCACGTTTCAATGTCACTGCAGTTGCTGGATTATCTATAAAATAGAATGATGGATAAATGTTGTCGTAGCCTATATATTGTGAAGTATTACTAGTAGTAGTACCATCAATACTAGAATTATCGCATATAGTCACGGCACCATTTTTCTCAATAAAAATTTTAGCAGTACTCTGAGAAGAAGAAGCAGTACCACAAATTCCACCACCTAAAAGATATTGGGTGGTGTTATTTTTGATTTCACCACCAGTAATGACAACAGCAGAATCCACTTTAAGATATATTCCGCCTCCACCTCCCGAACTCTGCATACTTGAAGAGGTTGATGGTATTGTTTTATTCTGCACAATTTCACCGCCTGACATTTGCATAACGCCTATGTTTATATAAATTCCTCCTCCAAAACCACTTTGTAAAGTGTTATTTTCTTTCAAACATCCACTTACAAGCCTCAAAGATACTGAACAATCCAAATCATTAAAGCTTTTTCCGCTTTGCGAAGCACCTGCAGCATAATAAACTCCAGCTCCCAACTTTGCATAACAGTTTTGTATGGTTGCCCCATCAATTAGAACACCACTTCCAGAGGCAAGAGTTTTTTTATTTCCAACAAAACAGACTGCCCCACCAGAATTAGGTTCATAATCACTTGCTCCTGCTGTATTTGTATTGTAATTATTCTGCAAGGTACAATTGCTTAGGAGATTTAGTTTCATGGTGGTATTATTATCTGGCTTTGCTGTTATGAGTGCTTTTTGAGCTTTTATAGAATCAGTTGTGCTACTGTAGCCGCCATCAAGAATAAGTGAACCACTTTTGTCGCCACCTAAAGTCAATTCTCCATTATCTTTTATATTAAAAAAAGCTTCTTTGTTGGAATCTGTCCTTTTTATTATACATCCAGCAGAAGCAGCAAGAATTATAACTTTTTTATTGGCTATATCTATGCAACTTTCAGATTCCAATTCACCCGACACATAAAATATCCCTTCTTCATCTGGATTAATACCACTAATTGCAGTACTAAGTTCACTCCACTTTGTATAAACCTTTGACTCTTGTGAATCTTCTTTTGGTGGATTCGTTCCATTTTCAGTTCCAGCAACTTCTTCGCCCTGAGAACCTTTATCTCCATCATCTTGAGAATTTTTTTCACCATCCACAACTGTTGAACTTTGATTTTTTACAACAATCTTGCAGATTCTGGAATCAACGGATTTTGTGTTATTGCCAACAGTATTCGTGACAACACACTTTACTTTATATTCACCTGATTCCTTAAATACAAATCCATGAGAATCAGATTTTTGGATATATCCTTTTATTGAAGTATTTGAAGATGAGCCAACCTGTCCAGCATTTTGATTAACCGATCCATCATCACCTGCAGTATTATTAAAATCTTCAATCCATTGTCCATTTTCACTTTGGCGATACCATTGAAATTTCAACTCACCCCTTTGGTTGACCCTTGCGTTAATGGATAAATTAACATTTGAAACATCTCCATCAGCAGAAATATTAACGGAGCGATCAGTTGGCTGCAAGATGATTTCTGGTTCAAGGATTCTAGTTTGAAGTGCAAGTCCCACTTGGGATATTTCATTTGGCTTGACTACAGTTTTGGCAGAACCGTCGGCATAAAAAAATCCTTCCTCGTCCTTTGCGGTACAAGTTATTTCATAGTCGCCTATCAAAAGATTATCAAGTCTAACAAGTTCCCCTTGGTTTGCCTCTTTTGTGAGTTTTGTTGGACCATCAAGTTCCAGGATGAATTTATATGCAGCCCCTGTAGTTTCTCTGCTTTGTGAACCTGGCATCCTTATCAAAAGACTACCATCAGCACCCATGGCACAGGAGAAAGACAAAATTGAAAGTGCCAAGGAAATGAAAATTGCAAAAGAATTAAAAAATCGTTTCATAGATTCTCCTATGTAAAATTACGGATTCCACATCTGACCAAACCAATGGGACTCCATTCAAAATTACATCTTTAAGATACCAACCTCTTTTGGTTTTCGAAAAACGGTTGAGGATGACACAAAACAACTTTTTAAAATATAGGTCATCTCCAAAAATTGCGATTCTTAGAGGTTTCCTATTCGCTATTATTCTAAAATTTTATTATAACATAGTCAAGGTTTTATGAAGCAAAAAAAATCCGACCCCTCACAAAAATAAGAGTCGGATAGATATGGATATCAATGTTACCAACTTCTATAGGAATAACCGTTATACGTGGTAGTTTCGACAAGCTCAACCACCACGGACTATTGGTCCAACGGCACAACCACCGATTAAAACAACCGTCATAAATAGTAGTTTCGATAGGCCCAACCACCACGGACTATTGGTCCAACGACACAAGATTTCAGATTAGACACCACTTAAATTAGTGACATTGGACATGGCTATGGTTGGGGTCAGTTGGATGAACTATAGTTGCCTGGGAACTTCTGTTCTGTATATGGTTGAAGAGCATTACTATAGTTAATTGAATACACAAAAATATTCTTTTTATATTGCTGTGATTTTGAACTACAATTCTTTATCACTCCACCATCCATAAAAATTCCAGAATCATCTGACCAATTAAAATTTCCAACCAAGAATCCTACGGCACTTCCAAAAACTCCATCACTTTCTGAACCTGTATAATTATTAACATTGTCCTGCAAGACACAGTTTTCACCGAGGGTCAACTTATATATATTTTTTTCTTGTGATGTCTGGATATTCATTCCAATCAAACCATAGCAAGATTGTTGTTCTTCTCCTCCACCGTCAATGATAAGTTTACTGTTGCTGCTTTCACCCTTCAATGTAAGAGAACCGCCACCTGTCAAGCTAAAGACAAAGCCATATAGATTATGGTCCGTCACATTCTTTTTTATGGTACATCCACCGTTGACGGCTATGATTGTTATATCCTTACCATTTGGATCGATTCCATGATTACCAACAGTGAAATTAGAGTTTGTTGTCTCCATAGTTCCCGTGACAAAGAAAGTTTTTTCGGTATCATTAGATTGAGCTCCGACGCAATTTTTCAACACTTCCCAGTCGTCAATGACCACGCGGACATGGCAGATGTTTGATTCCGCTTTTGTTATATCATTGTCCAAACAAAATTCAGCTATGCACTTATAATAATAATCACCTGTCTTGTCTTTCGTAGTCATGCAAGTTGCGTCAATCTCTATGCTGTCTTTGCTTTTATATGGATTAAAACTTTCAGACACTGGGGACATACCAGGAATTATTTGACCATTTTTATCACATTCAACCCACTTTGCTGTTAATCTTCCATCTTGATTGACAACCACTTTTGCGGAAAGATTTATAAATGCTTCATACAATCGACCAACTGATGTAGCAGTATCCAGTTTTTCTATCACAGCAACAGAATCTGTAGGTTGTGTGACAAATTTAGGAACTTGAGTTTTTTGTTCCAGTTGAATCACAGCAGGGACGGTCCACCATTTCACAACCTGAACACAAGTAGATCCTGCGGCATAGAACCAACCGTTAAGATAAGCAGAACATGTAACTTTGTATTTGCCTACCAAAAGACCGTCAATAACAACCTTTTCATTTGGTTTGGCATTCAAGGAAAAATTTCTTCTACCTTCCACATCAATAGTATAGGAAATCACATCGTCAGGTTGTCCATCGGCTCCAGCTCGGTCAAAAGTACCCGGCATGGTCAAAGTGATGGCACCAAAATCTTCAATATTGTTTGAACAAGAAATCCATGCGAAACAAATTAAGATTGACGCTAAAATAGTACAAAAACGTTTCATGGCAACTCCTCTCAAAAAACTGATAAACCAATCGTAATTTAAAACAACCAATTAAAACATGATTCAAATACTTTTTTTTTGAGAACCCAAATGAATGAACCCCATCGGCACAAACCAGGATAACCACAAGTATATTCTACCATCAGATTTTAAAAATAGCAAATTTAAATTTCTATAAATTATTCATACATTATTAAAAAAAAAAGCCCTAAGGAAATTATCCCTAGAGCCTTTTGTCCAGTCTTCCATCAGAAAGATTATCCATCATAAAAAACATGGACTATCTTTCCTCCCCCGAAAAACTGTTAGTTATTATCACCATGCATCGTCCATATCATCTGGATCACGGTTTTCTACATCGTACAAGTCTGTAACTGCACGCAAGTCATCCATATAGATGTAGTATGAACCCTGTGCGTCCATTGGGTTACAGTCTACACGGAATCCAACGATCTTAAGACCAGGCTTGTTTCCGTAGTATACGCTTGACTGGATGATTCCATGTTCTCCATCTGGAGATGGTGGAATAGCAGCTGTCAACTTTTTCCATCCAGAGAATTCCAAGTCACCCATCCAGATTTCAAAGTTATTTCCATTGTAGTCCTGAACCAAGAGCCACAAATCATGAGGCATGTTGCGTCCACAAACCCATACTGAAACAGTCTTTGTGATTCCTTCAATAGCGATTGGGCGAGCAGCCTTGATGAAGAATGAGTTTACGCCACGGCGGAAGAATTCAACCTTTGCACCGAAAACTTTTACGTCTTCCATTTCCTGGTTGTTTGCATCTTCCAATGGTTCCTTAGCAGCTGGACCACCGTCAAAAAGACGACCTGACATTACACCATAGTCTGGAGAAATGTGTACAGTCCATGCTCCTTCACGCTCAAAACGCTCAACGCTTACTTCACGAAGTGCCTGGCGAGCGCTATCGTTTCCGATGTTTGATGCATCTGGATCTGAAAGGCTCTGGGCAAATGCACCGGCAGCAACAACTGCGAGTGCCATAATAGCTACGCTTAATTTTTTCATTTTGTACCGCCTTCCTTATTAGTTATTGTCACCGAAGTCAGCATCTTTCAGGTCGTAACCGTCATAGACATTAGACAGAGTGTTTGTTGTGTACTTCAACTGGTCGAAGTAGATTACATAGTCATCAACAGCTTCGCTAGCATCTGTGCGTACTCTGAATCCTACGAATGTAAGATTTGGACGACCTGAGCGAAGGCGTGAGTGCTGACGGATATATGTAGGAACATTGAGAACAATGTTTCTCCAACCCTGAAACATCAAACTACCTGCTGGAAGAACGTGTACGCGACCATCTGAATCACGGATCAAAACTTCCAATCTGTAGTTGTAATTTGCTCCCCATACCCAGAAGTCAATCTGAGTAACTGTACCGAGGAAAGGAATCTCCTGTTCTGCACCATCTGCAGTCTGTGGATAGATTTCCATCCAGTTGTCACCCTTGCGGTCAAAGGCAACTTTTGCTCCCAAAACCTGTGCGGTTGGGTCAGAGTCTTTGTGATATGGGCGAAGGGAATTTGGAATTCCTTCAAAAGACTTTACGATAGGATATCCTTCAGCAACAAAACGGCTGGCACGAGTACCCCAAGTCCAATCCACATCATCCGGTGTATCGAAGTTATCGATAACGATTGTCTCTACGGCCTTAGCACTTGGCTGGGCTACTGCTGGGACGCAGAATGCGAGCGCAAGAACAAGGCTTCCCAAAATGACTACGA
>JAZUEV010000393.1:0-2054 GCA_045640345.1 Treponema sp. | reverse complement strand
TGATTGTAAGATACCCACCGTAAATCATAAGGACCACATTTATGACGGTTCCCATGAATTCAAAGATAGGGACATATTTTTTCCAGATTTTTGATGCACTGATTTCACTTTCGCGGTAAGCCTTATTTTCTTTTTCAAATCGATTCATTTCGAATTTTTCTATTGAAAAGGCTCTGACCACTCTGTTTGCGGCAATATTTTCCTGGACATAGGAGTTCAGACTTGAAAAGCATTGCCTGACCACACCAAAGGCAGGTCCAACTTCTTTCATCTGCAAGTAGACAAACAAAGCCGTAAATGGAAGGATAGCTATAAACATAAACGCCAGCTTGATGTTCACAAAGAAAATCATAACCAAGGCGGCCACCAACCAGACGCAGTTCCTAAAGATATTGTAGATAACGAAGGCAACAAAATGTCTTACGGCATCCATATCTCCAGTCTGTCTGGACATTAAATCTCCGGCCCTGTTTTCATTGTAGAACGTAAAATCCTCGCGCAAGAGTTTTTGATACAAAGCATTTCTCATATCAAAAAGCACACCCTGGCTGGAACGTTCAAAAAGCATCTGCGCCAGATACTGAAAACCTTCACGGAAAATGGACACTCCCATGAGGATCGCCATACAGATCCATAGATACTTGGTTTCGCCGCCATAGACGATTCTGTCGATTACAAAACCTGACACCTTTGGATTAATTACCGCCATAGCTGAGACCACCAAGATAATGGCAAGTCCCACAATCATTTTGCCTTTGTGTTTACTCAAAAAAGAATTGAACCATTTTAACGAAGTCATATATCTCTTTTACAATAGCCAAAAATTTTAATCAATTAGTTTTTTGCACTTCAAAACTAAAAAAAATAGTGATATTAAATGAAACTTAAATTTTAGTTACTGGAAAAGTGTTTTTCAGCGCTTTTTCTTTTTACTGTTATGGCCCCCCCTTGGTTAACAGTCCCACTTGGTTGATTTTTGGGATTCCGAAATGAATTCGGAATGACGCTATGAATTGTATCAATTGTACAGTCTCGAATATCTAAGACAAAATAATACTTATCAGTCATTTCGACTGGAGGGAGTGAAACGAACGTAATGGAGAAAATCTAAAAAAATATGGTCATTGTCGAAATTTTTCCACGCGCTCCACTTGGTCGAAATGACCGTCTACGGCTTCGATTGAAATGACATTTTTCGACTTTTTCAGTAAATATCAATATATTCCAATATTTTTTCCAAGACAAAATCGGAGAAGACTTTTTCATCTTTCTGTTTTATTATGTTCTTGTTTTTCAGTTTCCATGAAAAATCTTTTGGGACAATACCAAAGTCGGAAACTTCAAGCATGCTTATATCAAATTCACTGTCGCCTGATGAAATGATTTTTTCGGAAAGCAAATCGGAAAGTCTTTTCACGGAACTTCCCTTGTCCAAATTTTTGGGGACTATATAGATTTTTTCATTGTTGCTAAGGACATCCACCAATGCCAGATTCAGAAGGGACTTTAATTCAAGGACAACTGACAAAGGATTTTCGCATTTAGTGAACACAAAAAGATTTTCAATAAAGCGAATCTCGAATTTCCTGAATGGATTTTTTTTCAGCAGCTCCATTCCTTTTTGAATTTCACCTAGGCTTGGTTCAACAATTGAAAGGGATTTTCTGTACCAGTCTTCATTGATTTTTCCATCCTCCAAAAGAATGCCGCCGTTACACACCAAAGCATATTTTTTTTCGCCAAGCCCCAGATTGATTCGTCCATACTGCTCAATGGATCTTGTGGTCGTAGGAACAAAAACAGTCTTTCCGTCCAGAATCTTCAAAAGTTCAAGAGACCTTGGAGTCATAAAAGAAACCTGTCGTCCCTGGTAAAGTTCCACGCAGATTTTATTTATTCCAATGTCGTGTCTGTGGGAAAAAATCAATGTGTTGTCCAAATCCAAAAAGACAGCCATAAGTCCACCTCAAAAAAAAGAACCGCCGCCAAAACGACAGTCCTTGAAATTCTGCCCCCCTAAAACCTGTGAGGCTGCTGAAAAAGTCCATTTTGTC
>JAZUEV010000392.1:0-2381 GCA_045640345.1 Treponema sp. | reverse complement strand
ATAGCGGCCTGAATTTCTTCAACACACTTATAGATGATATTGTATTTTCTGATTTCAACTTTTTCCTGATCCGCAAGGGCCTTTGCCTTTGGTGTAGGACGGACATTGAAACCAATGATGATCGCATTTTCGTCAGCGGCTGCCAATGTGACATCGCTTTCGTTGATTGCACCAGCACTTGAATGGATAACAGACAAACGGATGTCCCTTGTGGAAAGTTTTTCCAAAGAAGACTTGAGTGCTTCCGCAGATCCCTGCAAATCCGCCTTGATGATGACCTTGAACTCCTTGATTTCCTTCTGCTCGATTGTTGAGTAGAGGTTGTCCAATGTAACCTTCTTGAAGGCCTTTGCATCTTCGTAGCGCTTAAGTTCCTGACGTTTTGCTGCAAATGCTCGGGCATCCTTTTCAGATTCAGTAACCTGGAATGGATCTCCAGCGTTTGGCATGCTTTCCATACCCAAAACTTCCACAGGCATTGAAGGACTTGCTTCCTTAATCTTGTTGCCTCGGTCATCAAACATGGCACGGACGCGTCCAGAATAGATACCAGCCACAAATGGATCCCCTGTCCTAAGGGTTCCGCGCTCGATAACGACAGATGAAACTACACCACGTCCCTGGTCAACACGACTTTCAATAACCTTACCCTCGGCTCTACAGTCATACTGTGCCTTAAGCTCAAGCATTTCAGCCTGAATAAGGATGGCATCCAAAAGCTCATCAATACCATCACGCTTGAGGGCAGAAATATTTACATACTGAGTGTCTCCACCCCATGCTTCAGGAGTGAGGCCAAGTTCTGAAAGCTGAGTCATAACACGGTCTGGATTTGCTTCAGGCTTATCAATCTTGTTCACAGCGACGATGATTGGAACCTTCGCATCCTTTGCGTGGTTGATAGCTTCAAGAGTCTGGGGCATAACACCGTCGTCAGCAGCGACAACAAGTACAACGATATCTGTAATCTGGGCACCACGGGCACGCATCATTGTAAACGCTTCATGTCCTGGAGTATCCAAGAAAGTGATTACACCCTTTGGAGTTGAAACCTGGTATGCACCAATCTTCTGGGTGATTCCACCGGCTTCCCCTGCCACAACATTTGTATTGCGGATGGCGTCCAAAGTCTTTGTCTTACCGTGGTCAACATGACCCATGACAGTAACGATTGGAGGTCTGACATCGTTTCCTTCAGCAGAACCCTGGTCACTTTCAATGACGGTGTCCTCATACAAAGAGATTCTGTTGACGGTACAGTTATATTCACTGGCGATAAGTTCAGCTGTATCGGCGTCAATGCTCTGGTTGATCGTGACCATCATTCCGTTGGCCATCAACTTGGCAATGATTTCACCTGCCTTGAGGTTCATCTTCTTTGCCAAATCAGCAACAGTGACAGACTCCATGATATCAATCTTCTCTGGGACTACGCTTGCTGGAGAGACTTCCTTCTTCTTGTTTCCGTAAAGCTCGTCCTCACCGAAAGCCTGTTCCTGGTCTTTTCTATTGTAGACCTGTTTCTTTCCCTTGAACTGTTTTTTTGCTGGACCCTTGTTTCCTGCAAGGACTGATGGATCCTGGAAACCAGGTCTTGGAGCTCCACCACCGAAACCAGGTCTTGACATTCCTGCGCCAGGTCTCTGTCCATTGTTGAATCCACCGTTGGGTCTGTTTCCGTTATAACCGTTTCCGCCCTGGCGGTTTCCACCATTATAGCCACCACCCTGACGGTTTCCACCATTGTTGTATCCACCGTTGGGTCTGTTTCCGTTATAACCGTTTCCGCCCTGACGGTTTCCACCGTTATAGCCACCACCGCCCTGGCGATTTCCATAACCGTTTCCGCCTTGACGATTCTGATAACCTTCGCGGGCCTGTGTTCCATTGAAACCACCGTCACGACGATTGTTATTGTAACGTCCCCTTGGACCACCACTAAGGTTTCCGGCCTTTACATTTGGACGGACACTGTTAAGTTCAAAGGTACGGACCTGCTTCTTTTCTTCAGGCTTTGACTTAGGTGCATCGTTGCTTTTTGTTTCCGGTGCTTTGTTTTCACTGGACTTGGCTTCATTCGACTTATTTTCAACCGGCTTTGCATTTCCGGATGACTGACGAGGAGATGAAGATTCATGTCTTGGTGACTGGGATACAGTTTTTTCCGCAGGTTCAGCAGGGGGGGTGGAAGGTGCTGTATTCTTTTCATTACTTGTAGACGGTTCTGCAGGCTTCTTTACCACCACAATTTTCTTCTGATCCTTAGATGCGTTTGTCGAAGCTGTAGGCTTTCTTTTTACTACAATCTTCTTTTTTGGCTGGGAACTAGAACTTCCCTGGGCGTCTTTTGATTCTTGTTTTTTTTCTTCTTCCGCCATATT
>JAZUEV010000391.1:0-3828 GCA_045640345.1 Treponema sp. | reverse complement strand
TTGCCTTTTCATCAACAGAAGATAAAACCTTTTTAAGGATTTCAAATTCAATTGACCATGCGTACAGTCCAGTGGCCACCACAAGTTCTTCTTTTGTTTCAAAATATCTGTAGAGAGACGCAACACCAATTTCAGAATGTTTTGCGATTTCATTCATCGATATGGATTCGATTCCCTTTTCCGAAAACAGTCCAAAGCAGCATTGCAAAACCGATGTGATTCGACCTTCCCTTACTTCTTCCTGTTCCTTTTTTCTTTTTTCACCGGCCGGCGTAAGCATAAGACGATTCCTTTCCATCAAGATTTGTAAGTCCAGCGGCAAGCTCCACAGCGTGATAAGCTCCATTGTATATGCCAGATTTTTTTGCAGAAATGATTGCATTGTTCATGCCAATGAGCAAATCAGGACAGTCCACCATCTGCTCAATCATGTGGCATGCATACTCAACGTTTGGACATTCAGGTGTTCCATCTCCAATTTCCGCAGAACGAATTGCTCCCCATTTTTCATGTCCTCCCACATGCTGTATCATAAGTTTTGGCACTGGATAGAAAGACAGTTCACTTGGTTTTGTCATAAGAACATCGCTGCACCTCATCAAAATATTTGTGGCATATACAGCTGCAAAAATATCCTTGTGGCAGAAAACATGTATTCCCTTCGACACATTTTTTTCACACTCCACATCATCCAAAGCGTCCTGAGCAAATTTAACAGTCTGGCTCCAATCATCAAAATGCAGTTGAGCAAGGGACTCCAGTCCAGGGATTTTCGATTTGAACATATCCCAGGTTGAAAAATAGTCGCCGATGTTCAGGTAAAGGGTCGCCTTGTTTTCCTTGACAAATGGAATCAACTTTTTTATGAGGGACGCAAAATAATCTCCCTGCGCACCTGCCCCACCAATGGAAAGTAAAAATCTGAGAGGCTTTTTGTTTTGCAGCCTGTCCAATCTTTTTTTACAGTCCACTTCAATATTGGAAACCATTTCATGATCCACATAATGACCAGTGTAAACCAAATCATTTTTTCCCATGGGATTCAAAACCTTGTCGCCATTAAAACCACGGAGGGTTCTGTATCCAAAAAAGGAACTTGGAGTCTGGACAGTATGGAGGGCACCTTCGGAAAGATGCAAAGCCATTGGCCAGTTGTCAGGGATTGCGTTGACCACATTTTTTAAACCTGCGTGGATTGCAGCCTGGCTTGGCCAAACATGGGTTGCGATATAGGGAACATCCTTTGGCAAATCATTAAAAAGTGGAACCATCAGCTCTGCGTTTTTTTGGTCGCCATAGTTGTAGGTAATTTTTCTGAAACCTTCGTAGTTCAAAGGCTCCCAGACAAAATGGTTGAAAAGTTTTGACTTCTGTGAAATTCGGGAAGCAAGAGAATAAAGCTTGTTCTGTTCGGAAATTATTTTTGTGCAAAGTGTTTCAGGAAATGAATTCAAGTCCAACCACAAAGGTGTGTATTCCATAGATTTTGCAGCCGAAGCCATTGCCATGGAAATTCTGTAGTGGCCGAACCCCATGCGGATGTTTCCAATGACAACAGATTTTTCCGGGAGAGTCTCCAAAGGATTTTCCGAAAGAGTCAGAACCTTCACTCCCATAATCGGAGTCAAAACAGGATTGTCCACCGCAGCCAAATGATAAACAGTCTTTGAATCATCCCCAAACTTTTTCATATATTTTTTTTGATTTCTCTTTGCCTTTCTGATTACGCTCTTTGGTATCACGTTTCCAAAAATTTTATTTTCTTCCATTTTATTTCCTCCTAAAGATGCCCCTAAATTACCAATCCAGATTTTATTGCTCACCATTTTCCGACTCAATTTTGAAAATCGATATGGTGTGTTTTTCGGCCGTGTAAAGTTCCCCAGCCACAACGCAATTGTCAACAACAGGAACAAGCTCCACTGAATCTGTTTTATAGAAATTTGAACTTGTGCAGTTGACTTGCATTAGGAATTCTTTTTTACGGATATTGAAAGGTTTTTCCGAAAGATTGATTATACCACAATGATTTCCGCTGCGAGAAAAAATCAGATACACATCGTTTTTTAGATTCACGAAACCGAATTCTTCATCACCAAGTTTTTCGTAAAGATTCAAAATTTCTTGTGTAAAAAAATCATCGTCGGATGAAAAATCGCATGGGTCGTCGGAATGCATGACCTGGCTTGCAAACAAACGGTTCACCAATGCGATCAACTGTTTTTCACTTTCATCAAGCTTTATATTTGTGTAGCGAAGGAAGATAACATCAGGGTCGTTCACAAAAATACTTTGGTCCCAGAAAGAGTGTCCCAATGTGCTTTGGATATTTGGTTTCGCTCCAGTCCTTGCCGTAAAATTGGCGCGACGAAGATAGTCAATGTCCCAACATTCTTTTGTGTCAGGTCCAATCCGTGAAAGAGGTAAATAATTGAAAGAACTTTCAAACGGAAGTCCACAACCAAGATAAGCAACCCGTTCACCAGAAGAATCAATCAATCTCCTGGTCAATTTTTTTATAGCCCTGTCATAGAAAATATAAGCGGAACCAGGATTTGCAAATTCACCTTTAAGCATTCCTGCATACAAAAAGTCCAGTTTTATATATCTGAATCCCCATTGGTTGACAATTTTTTCCATCAAATCATCCAGATAAACCAAAACATCGTCCCGACTTAAATCAAGACAGAAAAATGAACAAGGATAGCTTGGCTGCCTGAAACCAAATTTGTCTCCCCACAAAGGATTCATTCCAGCATGGACAGGTTTTCCATTTTTGTTTTTCAAAATCCATTCTGGATGTTTTTTTGCGGTGTCGCTTCTTAAATCAATTATGAAAGGCGCAACCCAAAGTCCAGGAACATATCCACTGTCGGAAATATCCTTTGCCAATTTTTCCATGCCATCGGGGAATCGATTCTCATTTGCATCCCAATCGCCAAGACCTTTTTCCCAACCGTCGTCCACCTGAAAAACCACAGGCAGATTGTTTTTTTTGTAAAGGACATTTATGATGTTTTCATTTTCACCCAAAGCATGAAGATCATCCTTTATAAGTTTTTCATTAATGTCTGCATAGTGATTGTACCAAGACTCCCAGCCTGCGCATTTTACTTTTTCACTTCCGACAGAACAGTTCAAGAAACTTAGTGAATCAAATCTTTCTTCCTTTTTAAATACAAAACTTATGCCCCTCTTCAGAGCAAAATAATTGTTGGCACTGAAAATCACAATGCGGCTCATGAGTTCCATTTTGCTCCAACGCTTACCGTCAGAATAAATGGAAACAGTTATGGCACGTTTTTTTCTGTCCACATAAAACTGTACAGGAGGCAACACACTTCCATCATCATCACCAAAAGCTCCTGTGGATGCAAGCACAAGATATGTGTTTCCCCATCGAAGATAAATTAAAAACTGTCCCTTCAAAAAATTATTTGACTGTGGATTTTTTCCGTTGATTTTTTTTGGACAGTCTCCAGGAAAGTCAATATATTTTTTCCACTGAGGCACCAATGGAAAATACTTTTTTTGATTTTTTCCAGGCTCCACTTCTCCACCGAAGCCCCAGGACTGCCATCCGCCTCCATAAAAAAAGAAATCGGAATCCACACATTTTTGGCAAAGACTTTTATTTATGACACAGGTTTCCAAAAGCTTGTCGATTTTGAAATGCACCACGACTTTGTTTTCCGAATCAGGAGCAGAAAGATTATCATCCTTCACATCTCCCGCATATCGGGCAGAACATTCTACAAAATTTCCACATCCCTCTATGGATTCTGGGATGGCCTTCAAACTAACATCGGAATCCAAAAATCTCATGTC
>JAZUEV010000390.1:0-3886 GCA_045640345.1 Treponema sp. | reverse complement strand
AACAGGCCATGCTATCTTTCAGGGTGGTCGATACGTCACATGAATTTCTGAATGCGTCAAAATTTTTTATAATTTCCTGCGACCTTTCCGCCTGTCTTTTATCATACGCTGGATTTTCTGTTATGCAGTGACCTACTGCCTGTGGATATGAAACAGAAACCTTCACCGACTTGATTGGTTGTGCATCTTTAATTTTATCGTAGTTGATAAGTTCATAAAGGTCATACAATCGACTCAGACTGAAATCATCGATAATTTTTTGCTTGCAGGATGCGATGCTAATTGCAGCGAACACAATGCCGATAAAAATATATTTATTTTTCAATTTCGGTTTCTCCTTACTGATTGTTGCAAAAGCTTGTGACAGATCAATTCCCATTTCCTACAGGTATTGCCGATTCATAGTCAAATCTAAAAGCCTCCCCTAGTTCCTTTGCAATGAAATTTGTTTTGATAACCGCCCACATTTCAGTCGCATCCATAAATCCTGCTCCCAGTTTTATTTTTTTCAAATCGACAAGGACACCTTTATTAGATAATCCTCAGCATGTACTAATTCATGTGCTAAACCTAGGGCGGTACTGTTATAGGAGCCTGTTCCATCGTTCAAATCAAGAACAATGTTACTTTTGAAATAGACAAATCCTTTATCACCTTCGTATTCAAATTTCGTTTGCAAACCAATTTTTGGCTTACTTATTATTACAGGATTCTTTATATTGCTTAAGCTATCTATAAGCTTGTTGGCGGTGTCACTTTCCTTTAGGTACACTAGGGACTTTACCACATCGTCCATAAATTCGTCTCCGGAAACCACCCTTCCAAAAGAATT
This sequence comes from Treponema sp., assembly GCA_045640345.1. Taxonomy (GTDB): domain Bacteria; phylum Spirochaetota; class Spirochaetia; order Treponematales; family Treponemataceae; genus Treponema_D. Next base: position 3,054 of record JAZUEV010000390.1, on the reverse strand, counting down.
TCTGAAACAGTTTGCTTCATTGTCCCATGTGTAATAGTCAGTGCAACTGCCTCTTATTTTGGATTGATACCTCAGCCCTATTTTTATGACTCTTCCATCCGGATCCATGTATGTAATCGGATTATTCCCGAAAGCACTGAACAAATTGGCATTTGGTGGAACAAATATGTCAAATATCGGTTGTTTCTCTATACTTTTACCAAATTTTTAGGGTTTGGTCTAGAGTATTGTCCAAATTTTTGACAAATGTTGTTGATTCTGGACCGAAAACGGTGGATTTTGGCCTAAAATTAACGGAATTTTGCTGGTTTCTTCTATTATATAGGCCAAAATCGAGGTAGTCCGACAAACACGCCATTGATGTTTGGGGGGACAGATGTGTCAAGACAGATGTTGGTAGAACCAATGTAGAATGCACTGTTCTAATATCTTACATTTTTTGTTCAATTGGCAGCAGATTTTGCAGGTCTTCCTTGGTTCGTGTTTTTGTTAACGTGGACGGTATTCTTTTCAATAACCTTCTGTCGAAAAGCTGAAACTGATTTATAGCAAAAGATTCTTTTCTGCATGATCATTTAATTGGAAACATAATTTCTACATCAGTTTTCAACTAGATATAAATACAGTTTTTCTTTCCCCTCCGCAAATTCTATATCAATTGCCTTTACAAGATATTCATCTGATTCCAAGTATAATTTTGATTCGGAATCCATTAGGATTTTATATGTATCTGATGTCAAAAATTTCTTGTAGGCATCTTCATGGGACAGTTCATATTTTTTCATTAAATGCTTAGTGACATTAATAACTGACAGTCCCTTTAAATGTTCAATCTTCAGTTCATCCATAATCAACTCCATTGAACTTCCTTCATGCTGGTTATCAATTTATCAGCTACATTCTGTTTTCCAACAAAATACTGGATTCCAAGATTTTCAGGTTCAAGATAACTCAGCAACTTTTCTTTCGCTTCATCTGATCCGACTTCGCCATAGAATCCACGCCAATATGAGTTTAAGCAAACCATGGTATCATCATCCGCCGTCGGGCCAATGACCACATCGTAATCATGAGGCAAGCCACCTTTTTCCCTGCACATCAAAATGAAATCAAGCCAATCGACATCTGCGGTTTGGAATGTCTTTATATTTAAGGAATTTAAGAAATCAACATCTATTATTATTTCATATAATGTCTCCGAGAAAAAATTCTTTGGGGCATTAGGTCGTCTTGCTTTTGCTTCTCGATATTTTTTATGCATCATGCCTATGGCTTGGTATTTAGAAACGGCCATGTAAAATCCTTTTCCAAAATCCTTATTGTTTCGTCCTTTTTGAACATCGATTTTGAAAATTTTTTCAGCAGTTCCATGATAAAGAATATTTTTAGTGGGCAGCGACATACTGATCTATTTCCTCCACCATTTCCCGGCCATTCATCGAATCAAAAATATCTGGACATTCCCCTACAAAATCGAGTATGTGATATTTATTGTCCAATTCGCAAAACTGGTCTGTTGTCAATGAATGAATTTTTTTGTAGTTTTCAGTAACGAGGTACATGATATAAATTGTGTTGTCAAGTCTTTTTTCACTCAAAAAAATACCTCCCATTGGATTTCATCTATAGTATATCATGTTTTTGTAAAAAACACGATGAGATTTACTGTTATTTTTTTTGATAAAAAATTACCATATCGATTCCAACGATTCCCTATTGATGTGAGTGAAGGGCGATTTATTTGTTATATTTTTTTACCACATAACCAACAAACAGATTTAATATTATCAAAAAAACTGAAACAAAAAAAACGCCAACAAACAGTGTCATATAGAATTTGGATATTCCTAATAAAAAATTTTTCAGTAAGAGCTTAAATACTATCAGTGTTACAAAGAATGCTATGACCATTGCCAGGCACGTGGTCAAAAATAATTTCACATAGATTTTCATAAAAGTATCTTTTATACTTTTCTTGTGTTCAACAAGCAATTCTCCGTGTTCCAACAGATTTGTTAATATGTGTTCGAGTTTGTCGCTTTCATAAAACTGACCGATTCTTAGCTTTTTAATTTTTCCGGCCCTCATGCTTAACAAAAGTACTTCATTATCCCTATGGATTTCCAACGAAACATTCTCAATATCTTTTGTCAGTACCGTCGTTCTGCGGAAAAATTTTTGGAATATCAGCTTCTCTTTAGTTATGCAGATATAATTAAGCAACGTAGAAAGAATTCCAGTGCATGCAACTGCAAAACATACGATGCTTGCAACTTCGCTTTGGGTGCTATCAAAACCTTTGACGAATGTCGCAACACTAAAAAATGATAATGTAAAAAATGCTAGCAGCTTTACACTTCTAGCCAAATAATGTTCAAGCATAAAAATTCTATTGGTTAACTTCATCTTCTCGGCATCCTGGATTGCATACATCCTGCATGATATCAACTAGAACAGTAACAGCTTCGTTCAACCCTTGTTCCTCAAACACTTTTATAATTTGGGAAGATCTCTTTGCAAAGGCTAATGACAATTCCCCCGTCTTTTGGGAACATGTTATCAAAATATCCTTCCCAATTGTTTTTGATGGATCAAGGAGTATATTGTTCAACATCGATACAAATGCTTTTTCCAAAGCCTGGCCAACACCATATCCTCCTATGTTTCCCAGTCCACCAATCAATGCATCGCACAAAAGATTTTTAATATGAATGGCTTCCTCTGGATTTGAAATCTTTGTTTCCAAAGCACTTCCACAAGCTCCACCGATTGCACCCCCAGTAAAGATTATGGCATTGACAGCTAGCGAATTACCGCCAGTGACTATAGCTAAATCGACTGAGGCACCTGCAATTGTACCTGCTACAGCACCCCCGACAACTCCAGCCCAGAATTCCCTGGAACCAAATTTTTTGCCTTGAATAAGGGCGCTTATACCTCCACCTATTCCACCGGAAATGAGCCCAGCAAGAGTTGCGCTTCTCCCATCCGGATCCACATACCTAACCAGATTGTTGCTCATGGCATGGAACAAATTGGCGTTTGGTGGAACAA
>JAZUEV010000389.1:0-4638 GCA_045640345.1 Treponema sp. | reverse complement strand
CCCAAATGTTTTAGTTTTATAGTCTCGATTACATTCTATCAAGATATGGAACCAAAACCAAATCCATGGCACTCTTCAAAACTGTCAAAGTTGATTTTGCCAACAAAAGTCTTGCCTGTGCCAAAGTCTTGTTTTCGGATGCGATTGAAAGAATTGGACAGTCACGATAGAAAGCGCTAAAACATTTGCTTACGTCATAAAGATATGTGGCCATCTGGCTTGGGTCCAAATCATCAGCCGCCCTGGAAACAACCTGAGGGAATTTTCCAAGTTCCTTAATCAAAGCCCATTCGCTTTCATGGTTCAAAAGGGCAATGGATTCATCGGAGCAGTCAGGTGTCAATCCCTGTTCTCCACTCTTCTTAAGGATAGAAGAAATTCTTGCTCCCATGTACTGTAGATATGGTCCTGTGTTTCCATTGAATGACAGACTTTCTTCCGGATTGAAAAGCATATCCTTGACCGGAGCAACCTGCAAAAGATAATAGTGCAAAGCAGCAAGGGCAACTTTTTCAGCAACTTCCTCAGGGTCTCCAACATCGGCATCACGACCACGCTGGTTGATTGCTTCAAGAGCATCGGCATGGAGATTGTCAATCAAGTCATCTGCATCAACGACAGTTCCTTCACGGCTCTTCATACGACCGGATGGAAGATTCACAAGACCATAGCTCAAGTGATAAAGATTTTCCGTCCATTCATAACCAAGCTGACGGAGAATGTGGAACAGAACCTTGAAGTGATAAATCTGTTCGCTGGCAACAACATAGACCATCTGGTTGTATGGCCAATCCTCGTGACGGGCAATTGCAGTTCCAATGTCCTGGGTAATGTAGACAGATGTTCCGTCTTTTCTTAGAAGAACTTTTGACTGGTCGTTTCCGTCCCTGTCCTTTCCAACAACAGATGTAATATCAATTCGCACGGATCCATCTTCCGCCTTAAAGAAAATGCCTTTGTCCAAGCCTGACTGAATCACTTCCTTTCCAAGAAGATAGGTGTCGCTTTCAAAATAAAGTTTCTCAAAATCAACGCCCGTTCTTTTATAGGTTTCCTTTACGCCGTTCAAAGTCCAGTCATTCATTTTCTGCCAAAGAGCACGAACCTCAGAGTCACCGTTTTCCCATTTGACAAGCATTTCCTCTGCCTGCTCAACCGCTTCAGGATGTTCCTTTGAATATTTGTCGAACTCCACATAGCACTGACCTACAAAATGGTCTCCCTTCATGCCCAGGGATTCTGGAGTATCGTTTGTTGGTTCATGGAAAAGCTTGTATGCCAACATACTTTTACAGATATGGACACCACGGTTGTTGATGATATTTGTCCTGAAAACTTCCGCGCCTGCCTTTTTCAAGATTCTTGACACAGACTCACCAAGGGCATCGTTTCTCATGTGGCCAAGATGCAATGGCTTGTTTGTGTTTGGGGATGAATATTCCACCATAACCTTTCGGCCTTCAAGATGTTTTTTTCCATTCTCATCCACTGAACCATAGTTGTCTCCCAAAGTTTCGATTGCCTTAAGAATATCCCCTGCGGCGGCGGCCTTGTTTAATTTGATGTTCACATAAGGACCAACAGCCTGATAGCTTCCCAAAGTGGATGCGTCGATTCCACCCAAAACGGTTTTTGAAGAAACGCAGGATTCAATCACATCTGCAACCGATTTTGCAATTACAGGTGGAGCCATGCGGAAAGCCTTTGCCAAAGTGAACATAGGAATACCCAGGTCCCCCATTTCTGGCTTCGGTGGATTTTCCACTCTCAAACTGTCTGCAAGGATTCTATCCCCTTCCAAACCTTTTTCTTCCATGAAGCGATTGATAGCATCGCAAACCACATTTCTAAAAATCTCTTTCTGATCAGCCATCGTAGATTCCTTTTTTCTTCTATATATATCAGGGCATCTCTAAAAATACTTTTCAAAGATGTACGGAATATTAGATATTCCCACCAAGTTTTAATCCTCGAAATCACAAGGCTTAAAACATCGCATTTTCAGAGTTACCTTTAAAAATTACAATTTTTAGAGGTTCCCAGCATTACTAATTTACTTTAAACATTTTAACCGCATCGTCCAGACCGTCGGCAGCATTCTTGAACTGACTGACTATATCCGAAAGGGACTTAACATTGTCAACCATTTCATCTGAGGCCTTGTTACATTCCTCAACGGAGCTTGCCATACCGTCGTTCATTCCCCTAAGATCCTCACAGACCTTGTTTGCATCGCTGGTGTATCCAGAAATGATTTTCGCATTGGATTCAATAGCCGCAAAACTTGAGGTAATATCGTCCAAGGCACTTTTAACATCAATGGCACAGGTTTCCTGATTGGAGCTGACCATCTTGAGAGCCTTGAAAGAATCATTTATTTCTGCAATCTTATTGATCGTGTCGGCGAAAGACCTGTCGATGGACTGACTGGAGTCTGCAATTTCATCAATCTTGGACTGAATCTGGTTCAAGGATTCGCTAGATGATTTGGCCTGGTTGGCGGTGGTCTCGGCAAGTTTTCTGATTTCATCCGCAACAACTGCAAATCCCTTACCTGCTTCACCCGCATGGGCCGCCTCGATTGCCGCATTCATAGCCAAAAGGTTGGTCTGGCTTGCAACATCGGCAATAACCACGTTCATTTCCAAGAGAGCCTTTGACATATCCTTGACGTTCATGATTTCTGAAACCGAATTGTTCAAAGCCTCTTTGTTGTCCGACGAAAGAGCAACCAATGTGCTGACCCTATTGCTGGCCTGCTCCACTTCGCTGTTGATTTCGTTTACAGTGTGAATCAAAGTCTGGATAGTCTTGGAAGAATTATCCACAATCTGATTCTGGGAAGCGACTTCATCCATAAACACGTTGGTCTTTTCCACAATCATATCTACCGCGTGGTTGATTTTTGAGAATCCATCGCTGCGCTTCAAGATATTTTCACCCACACTCAATGTGACTGCCTTGGTGGATTCTGAATTGCGGACAATAACTTCGCTGGTGTCTTTCAAAACTTCTGTCTTTGATGAAATAAGGTCGGAAGCGTTTTTGATTTTTTTGACCAAAGCTGAAACATTTTCAGTGAACAAGACGAATCCCTTTGAAAGATCGCTGAGTTCCTTTGTCATGGAGTCCTCATACTTCTGCGTGAAATCACCTTGGGCAATGTTGCTGCAGGCTGTGGAAAGGTCCTTGAGTTTTCTACAGAGAACCCTGATTCCAATATAAAGAACCAAACCAACAATAAGTATGAAGGTAATCACCATCCATATAAGGGACTGCATTTTTCCTAAAATCTGGTCCGTGAAATCACTTTTCAGTCCATTGGAAACCACATACCAAGGAGTTCCAGGAACAGGAATCGAAACATAGTAATTCTTTTTGGACAGGATAGAGAATTCCCTATCTCCGTAGAAATTCGAAGACGCCTTTCCAATGTCATCAACTTTTTCCTTGCTCAAGAATTTTTCGACTGTGATTTTTTCTACATCCTTGTGGGTCAAGAAAAGTCCATCGGAATCCACAAGATAAACGTTGCTGTTTTTGGAAATCTTGAAGTCCGTAATTATGGAAGAAATTTCATCAAGAATAATGTCCATGGCAACAACGCCCCTGAACTGTCCATCCTTGTCATTGACGGTCTTGGACAAAGTGACGCAAAGACCACCAGTCATAGAATCCACATAGGGATCCGTGAAAACAATTTTTCCTGGTTCATTTACTGCAGCAACATACCAGGGTCTCTCAGGTGGATTCCAAGAAACATCAGGCTCCCATCCAGAACTGTCAATATAAAATCCCTGGGGAGTATGTCTTGATTCTTTTGTGGCAAAATAGAACGAACAAGACTCCGGCAATGTCCTGGAGATAGTGAAAATCGCAACATTAAGAGTGTCGAAATCAAAATTATTCTCCGCTTCCATGGAAAAATTATTGATTCCCCTTGTGTATGGATCCATAATAAGTTCCACATTTTTGGAAGCACACCTTGTTTCCGCCAAGGAGATTCTGCTGACATCCTCCGAAACAACGGTTGTTGAAATTCTTGCAAAACTTATAAGCAAAACAAAAACAGTCACCAAAATTCCCGTCATGCTCACAAGCAGAATTTCAAAATTCAAAGGAAAATGTTTCCTCTCAGCCATAGAACCTCCCAAAATAAAAAGCGTCCCCAAGGTTTAAGTTTTAAAGGGATTCCACAAAATATTCGTTTTTTTCTATTATAAATGGCATTTGCTTTTATTTCAAGATGGTTTATGATGCACAGAAAAAGTGTTTTGGACATCTCCAAAAATAGCAATTCCTGGGGATCCTTTTTTAGCAAAAGAAAAACGCAACCTTTTTCAATATCCATTGTCTAAATCTTAGGAGAGCCTGTTTTGGAAGCAAGAGGATTTTTAGTTTGAAACCTTGGTTCTTGTTTCGGCAGGATTATAAAAAGTCTCTGGATTTTTTAGAGGCCACTGAAAAAGTGTTGTTTGTCATGCTGAATTTATTTCAGCATCTCATTAAATCATTGCAATATTATTTAGAGATTCCGAATCAAGTCCGGAATGACAATTTTTTACACTTCTTCAACAGCCTCTGGATTTTTAGGGACCCACTTTTACTAATAAAAAAAGGATTTTTTTATGACAAAAG
>JAZUEV010000388.1:0-7135 GCA_045640345.1 Treponema sp. | reverse complement strand
GAACTCCTCTTGGTGTAAGTCTTTATGATTCAAGCAATGATTTGGGAGTAGGGCTTGAATGGGCAAAATGTGGACCAAAGATTTCGCAGATTAATGATTTTACAGACGGAGTAAAGGAAAAAAATTATCTTGAGGAATATTCCTTTGGTGCATGGAATTATTGGCATGAATTTCATTTTGAAGTTGACAGGACTACGGGTGAATGGAAGGGTGATGCCGATGGAAAAGATAACTGGGCAATCATAAAGGCTGTCGATCCAATTTATTCAACACCAGAAAAGGCTCCAGAGTATTATCCTCCATTTGCTTATGCAGAAAATTATGCCTCTTATCATAATGAACTGAAAGGAACTGAGTTTGAAAAAGGATGGTATATTCCAACAATGGCTGAACTTGCAATGATTTCTGATGCGAGAAATGCAATTGATGCACCATTCAGAAAAATAAATGGAAGTAAATTGCCAACTTATGCAAACTATACTTCTTCAAATACAGATAGAGAAATTCGTTTCTGGGATTTGATTATGAATCAGAAAAGAACTCATTCTTGCTGGAAATATGATTTAACTACTTTCCGTGCAATCAGGGCTTTCTAAATAATAGGGAGTAAGAAGATTATGAAATGGTTGAAAAATATTTTTCCAAAAATATTGGTAGCGTCTCTTTTGCTTTTTACTTTTTCTTTGGCTTATGCGGACAGTCCAGTTACTTCCGTTGAATTTGGACAGGCTTATGTTGATGCAGGTCGAATCACGGAAAAGGAATATGCAGACCGTAATGCATTGATAAAAAATCTGGCTGACCCAAAAATCTCTTGTGGAAAAAAAATTGCGCTCATAAATCTTTATGGCTGGGATGAAGAATGTAAATGTGCTTCTTCATATCTTGATGCAATTAAAATGACAAAAGATTCAATCGCAGAAAAAGGAAACGCAGAGCAGCTTGCAATCTATTCATATCTTCTTGTCCTTGACGGCATTTTGGATTTTTCTGATAACCAGGACATATTTTGCACACGAGCCTCTTATTATGCACAAAAAGCAATCGAAAAAAACAGTCCAAGTTTTTCAGTAAATTTTGCGGCATCTCTTGTTAAAGCCCAGAATTATTTCAAGACAAATGATTGGGGAAGTGCCTATGCTATCCTTGATACTTTGTTGTGCAGACAGGATTTGACAATGGACATTCTGCCGTCCTGCATTTCCTATGCCTTTGAATATATGAAGGGCTACAAGAATTTTGCAAACAAAACTTCTTATGAAACTGCGAAAAATTTTTTGACATTAAAAACAAAACTTGAATACTCTCCAGTGACTGGTGAAATTGAAGAAATAGAAATCGGTAAAAGTCCAAAAACATTTTCAGTTTCACCGACCCTTGCTGTAAAAATTGCACCGGGCGACCTTATGTATAACATGAAAGGAAATTTCTGGAAGTTCAACGAAAATCAGTACAAGTTCAACGGATATAATGTAGACGATGAGGGTGTTATAAAAAACGATGTGTGGAAAGTTTATTTTTTAAGAGGAACTTCTGGATTCAGATATGTTTCGCCAAGTCTTACAAAAAAGCAGTATGAATCTTATTCCTATCAAAATGTTGTAAGCGGTTCCATTGCGGACACAAATTACGACTGGGGAAAATATAACAAAATCGAAAACGGTGGAAACAAGGCTGGCATCTGGAGAACTTTGACCGACGATGAATTTGAATATCTTGCCCACAAAAGAAAAAATGCAAAATATCTTTGTGGTCGTGTGGCAATCCTCGAAGGCAATGATTTTTATAACTGCGATGTTTTCCTCCCTGATGATTTTGAAATTCCTGAAGGACTTGAGTTTGTGTCCTTTGGAGAATATGACAATGGTGTTTTAAAATTCAATCGCTATACAATCAGCCAATGGGAAAAAATGGAAGCAGCTGGTGCCGTAATATTTAATTCACCAAAAGATTATTGGCTTTCTTCTGAACACTCAAATACTGCCGTGCCAGGAAAAGGAAATGTTTTTGGAATGAAAGATTTGGGACCTTATGTTTTCAATGCACAATCCCTTACAGATAAATGTTCGGTTCGTCTTGTTCAGGATGCAGGAACTCCAGTTAATCCAGATACAATTCCAGACATCAAAAAAGAAAAGCACCACATTTATTTGAAGACAAAATATCCTGTGAAAGATGTTCTTGCGGTTTATGAAGCCTTTGTCACTTACGGCAGAATGATGCGTGTAATTTTCTATGAAGATGGAACTCTGGATTCTTTCTTTGAAGAGTGGCAGGAAAATTATCCTGAGTGGGATTTTGACGGAAATCCAAATCACGAAAGAATGTATTATAAATACAAGGGAAATCCTCTTAAAGATAAGCAGATTACTTTTGTAAATATGTTTGGTGAAACGGAAGAATTTAAAGTAACATCAAACGGACGGCTTGCATATTTTAATCCTTACACTTTCAATTACAATGAAACGACTTATCTGGATTTGGTCTACAAAAAAGGTGACAAAGAAAATGTTGGCGGCAAACTTTATGACATGACACCCAACGAAGAAAAAGAGCTTACATATCTTTATACCGTAAATGAAATCAACAAAGATGGAATGACAATCGGAACAAGATTTAATCCTCCTGCAGGCTATGAAAGAAAAGAAGCTCCAAAAGGAAGCATCACTGAATTCTACAGAAACTATCCAATGTTCCCGTCCACTCATCATGTGACCAACTGTTTTGGACAGACATATTCGAATACTCAGGTTTTGAAAATGGATTTGATTGGTGACAACATTCAGCAGTGTGCCGATGCCGCCATGAGACTTCGATGTGAATATCTGTTTAATCAAAAACAGTACGATAAAATTTCATTCCATGTTTCAAACGGAAATATTTGGAGCTATAACAATTATCTGAAAAATTATAACAAAAAAATCAGTGAAGAATCTTTGCGTGATTATATGTTCTATCTTTTCAGTTGGTGTGGTTCAAAATCTCTTGATGATTATGACACTGTTCCTGTGGCATTTAATGATATCAGAGTCGGTGACATTGCTTGTCGTGGTGGAACTCCGGGTCATGTTGCAACAATAGTTGACATTGCTTATCCAACAGACGGAAGCAAAGATACGGTTGCAGTTCTTTTTGCACAATCATATCAGCCGGCTCAGGAAACGGAAATTATTGATGGACGCTGGTTTATTTTAAGCGAATACTGCACATTTGATGCGGGTGTTTATTTTACGACGGAAGAAATCAAAAGGTATAAATAATAAACAGGAGGTTTTTTATGAAAATGAAAAACAGAATTAAATTTTTTGTTTTGTTATTGGCATTGATTGTTGGTTTGAGTAACTCAATTTTTGCATCAGGAATTGAAACACCCCTTTTAAAAACTCAATGGGGACAGAGAATTGACAGACTTCAGTTTTCACCAAACAGAGAAGGTGCACGATGTGATCAGGTCGCAATGGCACAGATTCTTTACTACCTTGATATTCCTGTTCAAGGTTCAAAATCTTATTCCACAAGCAAAGGAATCTACTGGCGCGACTTTGACGCAAATCCCACACAGTATAGTTCATTGCCACTTACATTTGATGATGAAAAAGTCACTGACCAACAGATGAAAGGATATGATAATTTTCTTTACAACTGTGCAATCGTCCTGAATCAGCCATGGGAAAATGCTGAGGTTCATCAGGAAGGATTTTCTAAGCGTGTTAAAGCCCATGTTCCTGTAGAGGTGGAAACCTTTTATTATGGCTATACAAACCATACAAATCTTACAAAGCAGGAATTCCAGGACAAGATTATTGAATGCCTCAAAGCCAAGAATCCTGTGATTTACTCAATCCGTTCATCTGATGGTGTTTACAGCCATGCTGTTGTAATTGATGCGGCAAAAACTTCCGGTAGTAAATTCCAGGTTCATCTTAATTTTGGATGGAATGGAGACTTCGACGGATGGTATGATTTGTGGTCTCCGATTTTAGTTAAAGATTACACAGTGGAAGGTGGTTACAGAAGATATGATTCTGAAGAAACTCAGTTGACAGTATTGACACCTCTTACCGGGGCCGCAAAAGCAGCTTGGAAACCAGAAAAACTTTCTGCTGAGCAGATCAGAAACATTCAGAACGAAACGAGAAAAGTTCCTGAGATTGTGAACGGCACTCTTTATATCCCAGAAGGAACTTCATATCTTTATTTTGATAATTTCAAAAACAACAAACAGATTCAGAAAATCAAATTCCCTTCAACTTTCAAGGGAACTACTAAAAATACCAACTTATTTGAAGGTTGTGTAAATCTTAAGGAAATTGAATTCGGAGAAGCTATGGAGAGACTTTCCGAAAACACATTCCTTAACTGTACAAAGCTTGAAAAAATCATCTACAACGGAGAAGAACCTTACGATTCTTTTACCGATGCATTTAAAGGTTGTACAAATTTAACAACCGCAGTATTTACTTCTTCATGTAAAATAATTCCAAGCGGAATTTTCTGGAAAATCAAGAATGTAAAGGATGTGACAATTGCAGAAGGTGTAGAGACTATTAATTATGGAGCCTTCTATGATACAAGCATTGAAGAAATCCAAATTCCTTCCACTGTAAAAGAAATTGACAGTTACGCTTTTTACAAGACATTGCTCACTGAAGTCTATGTTCCTTCATCAGTAAAAAAAATGGGGGACACTGTATTTTCAAAATCAGTAAAAATCATTTGCGACGATGGAAGTTATGCTCAATCTTGGGCCAAGGAAAAAGGATATAAAACTGAAATCAAACTTTCCCCAACAATGGTAACATCAAACGCTGGTGTCACAGAAGTTTATTCAGAACCGTTTATCACAACAAAATGGGGACAGCTGGGTGGAACCAACAGATTTACAAACGGTGAACGTTCTGGCTGTGAATGTGCGGCAGAAGCAACGATTGCTCAATATTGGGGACTTGTTCCAAAAGGAAGCCACGCTTATGCCACATCAAAAAATACATACTATGTTGACTTTGACGCTTACACACCTGACTTAAGAAAATTCCCACAGGGATACAGTTCAGATTTGTCAGAGCAAGCAAAATATGATGCAGAAACTTTCCTCTGGTATCACATCATTATTGATGAAAAAAGTCTTGATGATTCCACAAGCTATCATTACGGCGGCGGACAGATGCCAAGAATTGCTGAACATCTTCCATATAAATTGACTTCCATGACAACAAATGAAAACACAAAAGAAGAAATGGAAGAAATGATTATCCGTAACATGAAGGCAAAACGTCCTTTAAGAATTTATTCTTATAACGAGGACAAATCATCAACTCATGTTTGGGTAATCGACGGTGCAAGAAAACGCAACGGAAAACTTGAGGTCCATTATGATTTTGGATGGTACGGAAAAGACAACGGCTGGTATGTTTTCTGGGAGCCAATCGTAAATTCAACAATCAGTTATGCCAGCGATTACCGTGCATTGAGAGAATACATTCCACTTACAGGTGCTGAACTTGCTGCATGGAAACCTCACAGACTTACTGACGAGCAGGTTGGAAAAATAAAAGCAGAGAGACGAAAAGTTCCGGAAGTAAAAAATAATACTTTGTATATTCCTGAATGTACTGGAGCAATTGCTTCAGAGCAGTATATGAATAGAAAGGATTTTAAAAATATTTCTCTTCCATATTCTTTGCGTGCGATTTATGCAAGAGCGTTTAAGGATTGTGTAAATTTAGAAAGCATTGTTATTCCTCCTTATGTTGAAGAAATTGGATCCAATGCCTTTGCCGGTTGTACAAAATTAAAAACAATTTCGCTGCCTGCATCAGTTAAATCAATCGCAAATAATGCAATCCCTGCCAATGTCACAATCGTTTGTCTAGAAAATTCCTATGTAGAGCAGTGGGGATATGAGAACGGATTTATGATGGCCAACGAATATACAATCACAAACGGAACACTTACATTCAACAGCAAGGTTAAAAAAATCAGAGCTGAAATGTTCAAGGGAAATAAACAGATCCGTGAAGTTGTAATTGGTGAAAACATTGTCAAAATTGGAAACAGTGCATTTGAGGGATGTTCAAATTTAAAGAAAATCCAGTTCAACGCAATCAATGTTGAAATGAACAACAGCAGCAGCGTGAACACATTCAAGGATTGTCCTGTTGAAGAAATTGTGTTTGGACCAAAGGTTACAGTTGTTCCAAAACAGACTTTCAGAAATCTTAACAGTCTCAAGTTTGTTAAAATACCTGGAAACGTAAAAGAGGTTCAGCAGTCTGCATTCTACGGAGACAAGGCGATTGAGGAAATTGTGATTGAAGAGGGAGTGGAGACTTTGGTTCAGTATTGTTTCTACGGACTTCCTCTCAAAAAGATAACTCTGCCATCAACCATAAAATCTATTGAGGCGAATGCATTGCCAAAATCAGCAGTGGTCATCTGTCCTCCAAATTCTTATGCGGAAGATTTCGCACTCCAGAATGGAAATGAAGTTCCAAGTGCATTCAATCTTTCAAACGGTGTGCTCACAATCAAGGAAGGAATAAAATCAATCCCTGATGAAAAATACATGGGCAACACGGAGATTCGCGAAATCGTGATTCCATCAACAATTACAAAAATTGGAGGAAACGCATTCAAGAACTGCACAAATCTTACAAAGGTCACATACAAAGCAACAGCCTGCACCAGTGCTGGAAACGGTGGAAATAATGTGACAGCCGCATTCATTGGTTGCACAAAACTTTCTCAATTAATAATTGCGGATGGAGTAACAATTTTACCGGCAAATATTTTCCGTGAATGTGCTGGTTTGAAACAGGTGACTTTCCCATCAAGCTTGAAGAAAGTTAATTCATCTGCGTTCTATAAAACAAGTCTTGAAGAAGTTGTTTTCCCTGAAGGTGTGGAGGAAATTTCAAACACAAGTTTTTCATCCAATTCAAAGTTGAAAACAGTGCGGTTCTCATCGTCAATCACAACAATCCAGAACAACGCATTTGATAAAAAGAATGTAAAGTTCTACGCACCAAAAGGCTCGTATGCCGAACAGTGGTGTAAAGATCAAAAAGTGGATTACACCATTGAATAGGAAACCTCTGAAAATTGCAATTTTGGAGATGTCCAATAGTTTGTAAAA
>JAZUEV010000387.1:0-5223 GCA_045640345.1 Treponema sp. | reverse complement strand
CCCACGCTTGTCCTTGCAGTGGATGAAGTTCTTCTTCCAGCAGTAGTCTTTGGAGCACTTGCAGAAGTTCCAGCAGCCTTTGTCCCGGCGGATTTGGTCTTCGCCTCCTCAGACTTTACTTCACCGGATGTGGATGTTCGGGCAGTTCCAGTTGTGGAGCGTGTTCCCGTAGAGGATCTGGTTGTTGTCCTTTTTGTCCCAGCCTTTTGAGTTCCTTCTTCCTTATTCGAGTTCTGATTCGTAGCCATAATCTACCGTTCCTTCAGCATCTGCTGTCATATTTTGAGTTTCTGCGTCCTGCAATGATGCAGCCACGTCTTCAAGTAATTTTCTTTTTCTTTCTGCTTCTTCTGCAGCTATCCGTTCAGCCTCGGCAGCTCTTTCCGCAGCTTCCCTGGCTTCAGCTTCCGCCTTAGCGGCCTGTCTTCTAGCTTCTTCAGCCTGTCTTTCCGCCTCTACTCTTGCGGCTTCTTCGGCAGCGGCTTTTTCAGCAGCGACACGGGCATTTTCAGCTTCGATTCTTGCATTCTCTGCCTGAATCCTTGCTTCCTCCACCCTTATGCGTTCCTGTTCAGCCTCAATTTTCTCACATTCCTCATCCAGAAGCTTTATGATGACCTCAATCTCCTTGTACTGGGGATTATCGGGCTGCAACTTCTGGTACTTCATGTAATCCTCTCGGCTTTCCATGTACTTTCCCTGTTTCAGAAGGGACTGGGCACGGTTAAGGACAGCCGGAGCATAGGTGGAATCCGCCGATATTGCCATGGAATACCACTTTTCGGCAGCCTCATAACTTTCCATCTTGAAAGCTATGTTACCAGCGTTGTAGGCAATGATCTTTTTGTTAGTACCAGTTGCCATCATTCCTTTGTTACAGACTTCCAAGGCTTCGGAATATCTCTCCATCTGATAGTAGGACAGAGCCAAATATATATAGGCCCTTGGATTTCCACCCTCAGTGATAGATGTTTCCAAAAATGGAATAGCCTTGGAGGGTTCATTTTTTCTAAAATATTCCTCACCTTTGCTGTAATTGGTATTCTGGGCGAACACAAATCCCCCCATGAAAGCTACAAAAAAGGCAAGAACAAGTTTTTTCAGGATATTTTTCTTCATTTATATAACCTCCCGCAGTTATACCCTTTGACATATTCGCATAAAAAGGCTAATCTTTCAATAGTGAATGCCATGGGTTTTGACTAAAAAAACAATTTAGATAATATAAAGTAACTATTCAATCGAAAATTGTTAAAAAAAATCTACCCGGGACAAAAAACAAGAGGTGCGTATCCATGAGTCCAGTGATTCTTACCATAAGTATGGTATTGATTGCAGTCATCATTTTTGTTGCAGTTATGTTGATAAAGAACATCATTGCCCCCAAAAAGATAAGCTATATCAAAAAGGCCATAAAAGATGGAAAATATCAGGCAGCCGAAAAGGTGGCAAAATCCCTTCTTTCAAAAAATTCAAGGGACTACGAGACCCATTATTGGCTGGGGGCTACCTATATGGCAGCAGGAAAACAGGAGCAGGCATACATCGAGTTCAAGGCAGTAAACGACAACGCAGTTCTTGATGGATCAATACCTGAAATCGAGCTGCGAAAAAATCTGTCAAACCTTTACCTAAAATACGGAGAAACCGAATCCGCCATCAGGGAATATCTGCTTTTGACCAAGCTTGAACCCAACAACGCAGAACATTATTACAACGCCGGAAAACTTTACGAATCATCGGGAAATGGAAGCATGGCGGTCGGTATGTACCAGAAGACCATCACATTGGACAAAAGACACTCAAAAGCCCACACCGCATTGGGATACATATTCCTCAAAAGCAAAAGATTTCAGGACGCGCAGAAAGAAATCGACACAGCCATCAAACTGGAGCCTGAGTGTTGGTCAAACTACTACTACCAGGGCAAACTCTACATGGAGACCGGCGAATATGGTTCAGCACTCAAGTCCTTTGAAAAATCCAAGAGAGCACCAGAGTTCAAGCAGAAGGCAATGATTGAAAGAGGCACCTGTTATATTCAGGCCCAGGACTATGAAAATGCAATCCAGGAATTCATAAGCGCCATCCAGAGTGTCAAGGATCCAAATTCAAGTGAAGCTCTGTACGCCAGATATTATCTTGCATCCTGTTACGAAAAGACCCACAACATTGAGCGGGCCATTGAGCAGTGGGAGAAAATCAACTCAAAGAATTCCAGGTTCAGGGATGTTCCATCGAAGCTCCAGGAATACAAGGATATCCAGTCCAACGACGACCTCAAGGAGTATCTCACCTCATCGCCAAACGGATTCATCGAGATATGTAAAAGGACATTGGCGCAGGCATACCAGTTGGTTCCACAGAAATGCGAAACAACCCCTTATGGATGTTCCATGATATGCGAGGAAGAAAAAAAGGACGGTTCTTGGAGAAATGCCAGGCCGCTGCTCTTTATGACAGAATTCTACAGGGATGCTGAACCCGTGAAGGATAACGCCATAAGAAAAATTGCCGACCTTCTTAAGGAACACTCCTACTACAAGGCTATCGTTTTTTCCAGCTCCGGATTTACAAACATGGCCCTAAAGTTCGCAGAAACAAGACCTATCATCTTGATTGACAGGGACCATCTGCAAATGATATTGTCATCAAAGGGCGTGTGATATGAAATTCCTTTGTGTGTCTGATGCTGTGGATCCTTTAATCTACTCCACTTCCGTAAAAGAGCGTTACGCCGATGTGGATGCAGTTTTATGTGCAGGAGATTTGTCTCTGGATTACCAAGACTATATTGTCACCACCCTAGGCAAGCCACTGTTTTTTGTGTTCGGGAACCATGACCTCAAGGACTTTGGTCTTTACAACAAAAAAGCCGCGAACCAGAACAATATGACTGCCATGCAGATTATGGAACGAAGCCACGGAGGTGACTATGTAAGCAACAGGTCAATGGTGTGCAGATTCCTACCATTCAAGTTGCCCAACGGTTCCACCACTCCACTGATTATTGCTGGGGTGTCCGGCTCCATGAGATACAACAATGGACAAGACCAATACACGGAAAGGGAGATGAAATGGCAGCTTCTGAAACTTGCCCCGGTCATGCTCTACAACAAGATTCGCTACGGCAGATGCTGTGACATTTTTTTGACCCACGCATCCCCTAGGCATGTCCACGACAAGGAAGACCCATGCCACAAAGGCTACGAATGTTTCAACTGGTTCATAAACAAATTCAAGCCAGGCATGCTGATTCATGGACACATACATCTTTACGACCTGCAGGCTATTCGTTCCACAAAAGTTGACCAGACAATGGTCATAAACGCCTACAGTCATCTGGTAGTTGACTACCAACCAAACTTTACAGGAAAAAAAGGAGAAGCCAGTGGCTCAATCATTAATATCCTCACAGACCGATGAAGATTTTAACAAAGCTCATAACAAGGCTCTTTTCAACGAAATCCAGCATCTTTTGAACCCTGAGGAAGCCACCCTTATTTCGTTTACAGACATCAAGCAAATGCTTCGTCCAAAAAATGAAGTGTACAAGGGTATGCAGATTGTCCCTATTGACAGGATAGTAGGAAGCGAGGGACGTTACAAGGATTTTGACAACCACTTTTTCCCAAAAAGCAATTTCTTGAAAGCGCGATGGGAAAAAATCGACTCAGCCATGCTACAGGATATCCCCTTGCCTCCAATCAATCTTTATGAGGCTGGCGGTCTTTATTTTGTCAGAGACGGAAATCATAGGGTGTCTGTGGCAAAGATGAAGGGACAGGAATTCATAGACGCAGAGGTTGTTTCCTTGCAAAGTGAAATCGTCCTTAAGCCAAGCACATCCAAAAAAAACATCCTCAAGCAGGTTTTGAACTACGAGAAAAGGGTTTTCTACTCCGAGACAAACTTTGGAGATATAACTGACTATTGGTGTCTTGATTTTACAACTCCAGGTCAGTACGATGTGATCTACAACCATATCATCACCCATAGATACTATATCAACATGGACAAGCCGGATGTCATTCCATTTGAGGACGCACTGGTTTCATGGTTTGAAAATGTGTATCTCCCTGTGATTCAGGCCCTGGAAGCAAATCATATCAAAAAAATCTTCCGAAAACGAACCCTCAGCGATATGTACATCTACCTGATCAAGTATTGGGACGAGCTTAAGCAGAAACTGGGCAACGATTTTACATTGGAGGCGGCGGTCAAGGACTTCAAAAAACAGTACGGAAGCAATGGATTGATTCGAAAAATCAAGAATCTTTTTGCCAAGCACAAAATGTCCACCGAGCTGGGATAAAATTCCATCCAAGAAATGGGAAGTCTCTGAAATTATAATCCTTAGGGATTCCCATATCTTTTTGACGAAGGACTAGGATGTCCTCAACCCACAAAATCCATGAAGGGCATCCAGAAGTTCATTGGCAGAAAAAACCAATCTGGTGGAGGAATCAGGATCCAGCAGTCGATAGTCTGAATCGCCAAAAGAGTTCAAGACAGGTGTCTGAAGTCTCCAACCGCAGATCTTGAACAAATCTTTTCTGGTGGAGGCTCCTATTTCTTCACCCAAGACAATCGCGGTGGCCTTCAAAAGTCTTTCGAGCACACCACCCTTTTCCCTTTCCCTCAGCGCCAAAGATTTTTCTTTTAGATTGTCCCTGGAATTGACATAGCCAACAAACCCTTCAAAATCCTTGCTTGAAAAAAAATAGTTCCTAAATATCATCTGGAAAGCTTTGCCAGGGTTTTTCTGAAATATATATCTGTAATCGTTTTCCAGAATTTTTTTTGTATCCCTTTCCCCCTGCTCAATAAGAAGGTTGATTTTTTCTGGAGTAAAATTAAGCATGCCATCGAAAAAGCCTCCGATATGCTCAAGGGGTTGAATCACAAAAAAATTCGCATCGGACATTTCATCAATGGCATAATCCTTGAAAATAAAACTCCTAAGATCATGGATGCTGAAATCGCTGTCCAAGGCTATGACAATAAAATCACGAAAACCTTCATCGTACAGAGGCCTGACTGGAGTATTTCCCATGCCGCTGAGTCCACCGTCCATAAGTCTTTTTCCAGAAACGTTTCTTTCTCCATAGACACCTGGAATAGCGGAAGATGCCAAAAGATATTCACGGATTTCTTCGGTGGGACAGGAGTTTAGTTTTTTATAGAAGGTCTGCCAGTTTTCATCGGTTGTTCCAACATAGA
>JAZUEV010000386.1:0-3906 GCA_045640345.1 Treponema sp. | reverse complement strand
AGACAAAAGAAAATCTTGTTGAACATTTTAAGGCTCCTTATTTTGAAGATTCGAATACATTGATTATTCCCGCCCAAAAAGAGGATAAGGATAAAAAAATTGCTCCGCCTGCAGGAAACAATCAAGTTTATGTCTCGATTTCAGATGGATTTTATTATATCAACAATGATAAAAATATTTCCTTGAGCAAAAGTGAGGAATGGAACTATAAAGTAAATACAGAAACAGATGAACTTGCTCCGATTGTGAGTTATAAAATTTTTGATTCTGTCTCGAATAAAGAATTGACGAAGGATAATTTTGCATTTTGTGTTGATTCTCCGTCCGTTGTCAATTATGAAAATCTAAAACAGATGCCAACAATCTCTAAAGAACATGGATTAAAAATCTATGCAAATGTTAAAGACGAAGGCAGCAGACCAAATGGTTCGTTTATGGTCCTATGTACAAGATTTTATGATTACAATAAAAAGATGAATATTTATGGAGACGTAGAGAATTTTTCAGTGCCTTATGAAATTAATGCAGGTACGGAAAGTCAATTTGGAAAATCTATTAGTGTTCCAACTGAAATAAACTTTTTTTCGTATTTGAATTTGAAAGACGGTCTCTACAAAATTAGATTTAGATTTATTGATAACAATGACAACGAATTTTATACCCCTTACTATTATGCCGCTGTTGATAATGCTGCTCCGACATTTGATTCTATTTACACGACTCCTGATGTATATACGACAACAAATTCAGCGACTGTCAATTGGGCAAATTTGATTCCGAAAAATATTGATTACGACCACGCTGTAGTGAGATATAAAAAATCCGAGGAAGATAGTTATAGAACAATAGATAAAATTTTTGCCAAAACAGATTCAGAAACTGATATTTCCGATTTGGATGTTGGTGTGAAATATGATTTCGTTGTTGATTTTTATGACATCGCAGGGAACAAACTTTCTTCAACCCAGTCTCGCTATACACGACCAAATAAAGCAAGCGATATTGTTGCAGAAAATTGGTCGGATTATAAAAAGAATGTTCAGATAAAATGGACTTGGCCAAGCGAAGGAGTTTATACAGGTGCTTGGATTTGTTTTGGAACTACTCCTTATATTTCTGCCGCTACTGTTAGCCTGGAAAACTATGTTCCTAAAAATCAACCACCATCATTGGATGTGTCTCTAAAATCTGGGACAAAATATTATATCTGGGTTGTGACTGAATGTACATCGTTGGAAAAACTTGAACCAAGTGAGCTTTTGAATAAAATAAGACGAAGAGGACAAGAGACAAACGGCAATGAAGATTCCGACTGTATAAGTTTCACCCCTAATTAAGATTGTTGCTGAAAGTGCGATTTGTCATGCTGATTCAAGCTCAACATGACACAACAAGACTTTTCCAGTAAATTTTAATTAAGGCAGATACTCTTTTTTGATGTGGCGTAGGGAGTCAAAAAGATGACGCTTTAGTCGAATGTCTCCATCGGTTAACAGTTCCAGTCTTGACCGGGCTTCCTTACGACCTGAGTTTTCTTGATATTCACAGGTGCATGTTGTTGAAATATATCCTTGTTCGTTTCCATGCTTGATGATTTGATTTACATCGGCGTAGCAAAGGGGACGAATTATGGTAAGGGGATAATTTTCATATCGCAGTCGTGGAGGCATGGCAGCAAGTTCACATTTGGTGAGCATATTCATCAAAAGTGTCTCCAAAATATCGTCCAAGTGATGACCAAGGGCGAGTTTTGTATAACCGTTGTCTATGGCATAATGGAGAAGTTCTTTTCGTCTTTGGGTTGAACACCACCAGCAGTTCATAGTTCGATTTTCTTTTAATCGTCCAATAACATCCACATACATTGATTCACATTCCACACCCCAAGATTTAAACAATTTATCCAAATCAGGATTAATTGGGGCAGTGATTTCAGATTGGATATGTAGAGCAGTGAAATCGAAATTTACATTCTTTCTTTTTTTACGGTTAGCAAAATATTCAACCAAGGCTGTAGAATCTTTTCCACCGCTGGCACCGATTAAAATTTTATCACCGTCTTCAATCATTTTATAATCAATGACGGCTTTATCAATCATACGAAAAAGAAATGGCTGTGGCATTATACTCCAAAAGCTCCTTCAACTTCACTGAGCAATGCTTCATAAAGGGTACTTTTGTCACTGTTTGCTTTTTTTATAGTTGCGGACATTCTTTGTGCCAGCTTCAAAGTGACTCGATATCCAAAAAGAGGTTCTGCTTCTGCAAGGGTTAAAAAATCTTCTCCAGACAATGCGATTGTATCACAGTCGGTAATAGCAACGATGGATGCTGAACGAGTGTCCTGACCAATCAACGCAGCTTCACCAAAAAAGATGTTCATGGAATCATCTAGATTTGCAAGAGCGATTATGTCATTGGCAAAAGTCTTCTGCAAAACTTGGACTTTTCCTTTGAGAAGGATATAGAAATAATCTCCCTTGTCGCCCTCGGTAATAATCATTTCACCTTTTTTGAAATGTTGAGGAATCAGTCGTTCATAGACTTTTGTTAAAATTTGCTTGTCCTCTTCTTTGACTGGATCAAAATCTGAAAAAATTTCCATTTTTGCCAACTTGGGAAGGACTTCCTCAATATGTGCTAACTTTATGTTTCCTTGTTTTTTTGTTCCACTCATGCCTGAACCTTTCCCTTAACGAAAATTGCTTTTGAATTTGTTGGAATAACCATATCATCATCCGGTGCAAAAACTGGATCGTTGCTTTTTAGTGTCTTGACTTTTTTAAGGTCGTCAACAATTTTTTTTACATCTGGATTTTTCTGTGCTTCACGGAGAGCGTCTTTTCTGCGTAAATGGAAGTTTCCAGCGTTCAACAAAAGTCCTATCAAAATAGATGAACTGTGATTTTCATGGTCGGCATAAATATAGTCCTTGAAGAATTTATAAGTCTTGCCAATAAAATCGTTTGGAATATTTTCGATTATTATTCCTGAATCAGCATCTTTGCCAATAAGTTCACTGATAACATTTGAATAACCCATTCCACTTGATGCTGTTGCAAGAAGACTTCTTTCATAATCGGCAGTCAAAATAATTTCGTCGCAGTGTGCCAATGACAAATGGTTTTCAAATTTTGAATCATAGATTTCTGCGGCAATGTAGATTGTTGGATTCAAATTTTTCATGGTCAAGACTGCCAAAACAGTTCGGGAGTCTGATTCAAGTTGAGAATATTTTGCGGACTGATCTGAAATAACCAATGCTCTTGAGGCACTTTTGATTTTTGCTTTTTCCAAAGTTTCTTCATCAGAAAAATCACCTGAAATATATTTGATGTTCTTGAACTTGGGGATAGACCTTAATTGTTCAATCTGTTCCTGAGCTTCGTTGACCAAAACCAAGGAGTCTAATTCAATGTCGGGATTGGAAGCCAAAACTGTTTCCAGAATTTTGTCAAAATTATCACGCCATCCGCAAAGCAAAAAATGTTTGTTTATATCTTTCAATTTAGCCAATCCTTTGTTTTTTTTCATCTGAGCGTCCATAAAAATGGATGCAATTTTTCCTGTAATCGTACTGAACAACATGATTCCTGAAATCAGGATGATAAAGCTGCACAGTCGTCCAATAGGTGTAACAACACAAATGTCGTAATAACCTGCCACAAACGCAATAAGGAAGTTCCAAATACTGTCGCCAAAATGTTCCATGGTTATGTCTGCTTCATATTTGTAGACAATAACAATCATAAGAATCATTAGACAGATGAATGCAATCACCAAGTAAGTGACTGGATTTCTCAAAAGCTTCCATAGAAACGAATTGCTGAAATGTTTAAGTCGTTCCGAGACTTTTTTATTCTTTTTTTGAGCCATAATATATTGTCGGTTTATCACCCTTTTTTT
>JAZUEV010000385.1:0-4780 GCA_045640345.1 Treponema sp. | reverse complement strand
ATCTCTAATTGTATAATATATCTATAATTAATGAGATGCTGAAATAAATTCAGCATGACAAAATGGACTTTTTCAGCAGTCTCTGTTTTGTCATGGGTGGGCGAATGTGTTAGTTTTCTACAACCAATCTGACACCGTTTTCTATAAGGACAATCGGAATCCTGATGTTGTATACATCTCCTATTTCCAGACACTCCACGTTGATTTGTCCAAAATTATTTTCGATATACGCTTTCTTCATTGATGGAATAACATTTTTGGTAACAAATACGCTCCATTTTGCAGAAGACAGCATAGCTCTTGCAAAGACTCCTGACTCTGTATCTGAATTGGAAGAAAGTCCATCCATAAATCTTTCTGAAAATTCTTGCGAACCAAACAACGGAATCATGGTTTTGTTTGTGTCTATCTTTTGGGGAATCAGATTTGTTTTTTCATGGTCATCTTCTGTGAAGGAGGTCCTGAATCCTATTCCAACATCAGTGGCCGATTCGATCTGGTAGTATTCAAAATTATCGGTGTTACCAAGACTGTCAAAACTGCCAAAACTTTCTGAAATGCTTTGTTCTGAAAATTCTGGGATGGGACTTCCTGACATGGCAAAAATCCCCTTGTTTGCAGTAATCCTTTGCCCGATTTCGTATTTACCGTTAACAAAATCAATGGTTTGGACAACATCGACACACGAAATAAGAAAAATCGGTAAAATCAGTGCGACCAAAAAAAATGGTAATCCTTTTTTCATACAAAACTCCTTAAAAAAAATCTATCAGAAACCGCTAAAATTTGCAAATTTAGGAGATGCCCTTAATCAATAAATGCTGAGTCAAGTGTCGTTGGAATCATCAACTGGTCATATCTGAGATTTCTCCACTTCGGTCGAAATGACGGACGTGCCCCAACAAGTGTGTTTTTATTTTTTATCGGATTCATGCTATTATTAATCAATCCTCAACAAGTGTCGTAGAATTTTTAATCGGTCTCAGACAAAACCAACTGTCAGTCCATCGTCAAAAGGGATCCCGAAACCAGTTCGGGATGACAATTTTGTCCACGTCATGCTGAATTCATTTCAGCATCTCAGAAACAACAGTCGCCCCCAAATGTGTATCTGGAAATTTATAATCGGATTCCGACAAAACCAACTGTCAGTCCATCGTCAAAAGGGATCCCGAATCAAGTTCGGGATGACAGGTTTATGATTTTTAGGCAAGTCTAGCTAAATCCTATCTTTTGTTCCTGGGATTGTCAACTGAAAATCTGCATTGAAGTTTTTTCCTAAAAGTGTTATTCTATAGTGGATATTTTTTTTTAGGGTGTGGACATGGAAATTTCAAAATACGAGCTGGAAGAATGTACGGCCAGCATAAATAATTGTCGTAGAGAAGCGGCCAAGAGAATTGTTGGTCAGAAAGAAGTTATAGATGGAATCCTTACTGCCATGATTGGTGGGGGACATATTTTGCTTGAAGGTGTGCCTGGTTTGGCAAAGACTTTGGCTGTCAGAACCATTGCTGAGATTTCGGGGCTTGAGTTCAAGAGAATCCAGTTTACTCCAGATTTGTTGCCAGCAGATGTGACAGGTACACTTATTTATCAGCAGCAGTTGTCAAAATTTGCAGTCAGAAGGGGACCTGTTTTCTCAAACATCGTTCTTGCTGATGAAATCAACCGAGCACCTGCAAAAGTTCAGTCAGCACTTTTGGAAGCCATGGCAGAACATCAGGTAACCATTGGCGAAAGTTCTTATCAGCTGCCGGATCCATTTTTTGTTTTGGCAACCCAGAACCCAATCGAGCAGGAAGGAACATACAATCTTCCAGAGGCAGAACAGGATCGTTTTTTGATGAAACTTTTGGTGGATTATCCTACTCCTGAAGAAGAAATCCAGATTGTAAAGTCAGAAGGTCGTGCAATCCTGCAACCTGTGGCTCCTGTTTTTAGCATTGACCAAATCAACAAATGTAAGAACGCTGTCCAGGCAATCACCGCTGACGATAAGATTATCAACTATATTGTGTCCATTGTCAGTGTCACACGCAACGAACAGAGTCGCAATGAAAGAAGAGCTCAGTCGGCACAGAAAAAGAACGACATTCTTCATTATATCTCTTATGGTGCGTCCCCTCGTGCAGGAATCGCTATGCTCCAGTGTGCAAAAGTTGAAGCCCTTTTCAATGGTCGAAGCTTTGTTTTGCCGGAAGATGTTCAGGCTGTTGCAAAACCTGTTCTACGCCATAGATTGGTTTTGAATTACGAAGCCTCTGCTGATTCAGTGACCACCGATGAACTGATTTCAAAGATTATTGAGATTATGCCACTTCCATAATCGAGGTCTGGCATGGATAAATCATCTTTATCAAAAAAAGCGACTCTCCTCCATTTGAATTCCTTGGCTCTTGCTGATGGAATGCGCAACGGTTCTTTCCGCTCCTTATACAAAGGTCGTGGAATTGATTTCAGTGGCGTACGTGAATATTTGGATGGAGATGATGTTCGCTCAATCGATTGGAATGTCACCGCCAGAATGTGTCGTCCTTTTGTTAAGCAGTATGACGAAGAAAGGGATTTGAATGTTATGGTGGTAATCGATGCGTCTGCTTCCATGAAATCTGGTTCGGGGCGAAAATCCAGACTGGAGATTGCTTTGGAGTGTGCATCCCTTTTGACTTTGGCATCTTTCCACAACGCTAGTCCTATTGGCTCTGTGATTTTTGACGACAAAATCCGTTTCAATTGTGCTCCGACCCCTGGACATGACCAGGTAATGCTTTTGTTGTCCGAGTTTGAAAAGGTTGACAGCTATGGTTCCGGTGGTTCATCTTTGGAGTCGGCTCTTTTGGGATGCCAGAAACTTTTGAAAAAACGCACCATGATTTTGGTTTTCTCTGATTTCAGGACTACAGCTTGGGGACAGGCATTTGGTTATCTTTGTCAAAGAAACGATGTTGTGGCTGTACGAATTGCCGATTCCATGGATGAAGTTTTACCTGAAGTTGGAGCAATCCCTTTTGCTGATCCTGAGACTGGAGTTAGAATGATTTTGCCCACACTTTCATCAAAATTCAGACGGAAGTGGCGTGAAGAAAATGATAGCAGAATGACTCTCTGGAATAGGGAAGTCCGTCGTCGTGGTGGAATCCCCTTGGTGATAAACACAAATTCGGACTGTCTAAAAGAACTGACCAGATTTTTTTCCACAAGGGACAGGCAGAGTCTATGAAAAAACAAGTTATTGCTTCACTGATTTTTATGACGCTGGTTTTTCCTCTTTTTGCACAGAACAAAAAACGTTCGGAAGATTTTGTCCAGCAATTTGTTTTGCCAAAGGAAGTGACTGTGGGTGACAAGGTTCAACTTCACTACACATTCAACAGTGCCGTGGACTTTTTTGCTTTGGCTGAGTCTGAACATATTTCTGGGGATGTGCTTTATTTGAATCCAATGTCCAAACCTTTTTCCGAAAGTCCAGACAAATTTACCATAAACGAAATCTCCTTGCTCCGTAGTGGAATGAGCTATACTTTGCTTGTTAGTTTTATTCCTTGGACCACTGGCGAAATTGTTTTTGACGATTTTGATTTGTCGGCCTTGTCCATGGGTCGCGATGGAACATTGAAAGAAGAATCCGTTGATGAAGAAAAGGAGATTGATACTTTGGCAGTTGAGTCAGGAATCAATCCCGCTCCTTATAAAATCACCTTGGATCCTGTGACTGTTGTTTCCTTGTCAAATCAGTTGAATGTTGTTGGACTTAGACCACCTGTTTCACCTCTTCTGTTGCCTGGTACAAAATATGTGCTTTGGACTTTGATTGTGGTGGGAGTGGTTCTTCTTTTTGCTGTATGTTTTATTTTGGCAAAGATCCGTTCAATCAGGGAAGCGTGGTTCAATCTTCAGGAAAGACTTGGGCTTGTCCGTATGTCCAATTTGACCAAGCGTAAACTGAAAAAACTGTCCACAAAAAAATGTAGCGATGCTGAATTTGCTGCCGAGTGGCAACAGATTATGAGAAGCTATCTAAAATCCAGATTCGATGTTCCTTTTGATTCTGTAACCACAAAGCGAATTTCGTCTGTCATTTTCAATAAGACTGTTGGAATGTTGACCGAAACAAAAGAGGATGCAATTTTTAATATCGTGTCCCTTTTTACCAGAACCGACTATATTATTTTTGCCCAAAATTCTATTGATTCAAAACAGTTGCCGTTGGAAGTACACGAAGCCGCTTTCAATGAAGGTGAACGGTTGGCCATTGTGGATAACACTGGAAAAGCAATTGAAGGATTGGAAAAAGTTGAAGACGAAAAAGATGGAGGTATGGAATGATAGAATTTGAAAATCCTGCTGCATTCTTCTTTCTTTTGGTGGTGCCGCTTTATTTTTTCCTGCGCTACATAAAAGTTTTTAGACCGATTACTTTTCCTTTGACTCTTTCTGATTGGCATGGACGACCATTTAATTGGAACGGTTCAGCCCACAAGTTTTTTTCAAGGGTGGCCACATTTTTTGCAAGTCTTGGATTTATAAGTCTGGTCATTGCTTATGCAAATCCAGTTATCCATCATCAGGAAAAAGTTTATTCCTCACATGGTGCTGATATCCTTTATGTTTTGGATACAAGTCCATCCATGGCCGCAAGAGATATGGGAGATTTAACCAGAATGGAGGCAGCAAAACAAGCCATAAAACTTTTGGTCAACGAGAACACTGGAGATTCTGTTGGTCTGGTTGAAATGGCAAAAGAAACTGCTGTTGTTGTTCCTCCGACTTTGGATAG
>JAZUEV010000384.1:0-4176 GCA_045640345.1 Treponema sp. | reverse complement strand
TATATGCACATTCATCAATGAATACAATTGTACTCAAAAAGTCATCTGCTATTCTTTGCGATATTTCGGTGAATGTATGTTGAGTCTCGTCCATATTATTGCAGTTTAAAGATTCTAAATGTAACTGTGCTTCCTTCTCTTGGTGTATCAAGTTTGAGGTCGTAGTTTTCATCATTCAGCACCTCTTTACTGATACTTAACCCTAATCCTCTTCCATTAGGTTTCTTGGAATACCGTAACTCAAATATCCTTTCTTTGTCTGTCTCTTTTATGGCTGGTCCATTATTAGAAATGAACACATTACCCGCTTCATCGGCATGTAGTCGAATGATTTTTTCTGGTATTTCTGATTGCGATAACCAATAGATTGCGTTATCCACTATGTTTACAAATACTGGATAAAATGTCGAACGAAAACCAGAAAGTTTTCCTTGGGCAAAACCTTTTGTGTGTTTTAATTGGACATTGTGTCTTTCCAATCGAGACTTAAACAAATCCAAAAGAAATGAGTTTACATCGAGCAACGGAATTTCTTCTTTAGTCCTATATAAACGTCTGTTTAACGGCGTAAACAGGTTCATATAGCCATCTAAATGTTCAAAGTTAATTTTGATATTCTTATAAATGGATTCAAGGTCTTCGTGCATATCTGACCAAGCTTTCAAGTCCCGAATACTATGTCGAATGGAATTAATAGTCCCATTGAATTCGTGATGAATCACTCCAACTGCCAATCCTAGTTGACTTAATTCAATATCCGACTGCAAACGAGTTCTTAAATCTTCTATTTCCTCGGACATAGTGTCCACAATCTGGTCGTTGGTGACAATATCTCCGTTTTCTTCTTTCTCTACATAAAAACTGGTGAATTGTCTAATGATGCGGTCCATGACTTCTGTGTTTCGATTGCTAATAAAGTCAATCTCATCCCCTAAACGTTTACGCTCTTTTACCAAGTCAAATGTATCTGCCTGCTGCGTTGCCAAAGTGTTCATTTGATCTTTCACACCTCTAATTTGTCCGTCAAGGTCCAGCATAAGCTGATTGGTTATCTCTTTGATATGTTCAGATACAGACTTGACAATATCAATAGTTTCCTCTTTTTTCTTTTTATTTAAGGAAAGAGCTTCTTCTGAAATCAAATCAACAGCCTGCACCAGTCGTTTCCGTTTGCTAATTTCAATATTGAGTTTTTTGATACAATCAGCCATCAAAGTGTCAATACGTGTTTCCGTATTTGCAATTACTCCATTACACAAATCTTGATAATTTTTGCAATATACATCATAATCAGAACGCGAAGCCTTAGAAACAACAAAACCTTTTGGAAAAGGGACGGCAATGTTTTTCTTATAATCAGCTAATTTTTTTCGTGTTCTGTTTTCTATATCCACAATTTTTTGACTGGCTGTATCAGGGTCTTTAATGTAAGGAATGACATTCAGATCTTCCGCCAATTGATTAACTATGTCATTCAATTCCTGTTCAAAGATGTGATTTTCCAGTTTGTTAAAAAAAGCATCCAATTGTCCAAGAAATTTGTCTTTCTTGGCTTTGGCTTTTTTCGATTGATTCTCTAAAATCTTATGGGCTCGTTCGAATTCGGCCTTTTTCTCTTGGAAGAATTCAGACTGGATACTATCGGCTTGGTCAGAAAAAATATCCTGCTGGAGTTGATTGAAAAAATTCTTCAAAACAGATTGGAATTGTCGGTAAGCTGAATTTTCAATAAACCCCTCTCGTCCAGCTTTTTCTCGGAGTCCACTTTCTTCAAGCCCCTGGATTTCTATTGTTCCCAGCATCCTTCGATATGAAAAAAAGGAACCAAATCTTTTTGAACGATTTTTTTCAATATCTATAAAATCATAGTCAGAATCTCCGTAAGGAAGAACTCGAATGTTATTCCTGTAGATATACAAACCTCCCATTCGATTTGTTTTATCTTTCACTCTTATGTAGTCACGATTTGACATTCGAGAAGCTTTTTCTTCACCCTGAATATACGCAATATCTATGGAAAACGGTCCGCAATTCAATTCTCTGAAATTGTTTTCTCGCCACGATAAAGTATAATCGTATGTCTTATCACCATATATGGTAATTTTCCCTTTAAATTGACCGTATTTGTCAAATTCTCCCTTGATATGGTGGTCTGCTAATTCGAATTCATCAGGAGTAAAAAAACTTTCTTTGTCAATAATACTCGTAAAAGAGCCATCATCGTTTCTGAAATCACGGAACGAAATATCAACTGCTGGATTTTGATGTTCTGGAATCATCGTGTTATGAAATCCCAACAACATTTTCTCCATTTTTGTAAGTTCATTCTGCCCTCTTTCTTTTAGTAAATCAGAGTAGAGAATGTTGTCTACAGGTGAAACAAAGAACTGTGTTCCACAATCTTTCTCGTCAAGATTGAACGGTCCCGAAATCTTTTCATATAAGACTTTGGCATCTAAAGAAAATGCTTGTATTGTATCGCAAATCTTATCACAGGATTGCTTGGATATTTTCCCCTGCTTTGCCAATTTTTCTAATGGAGCAATTGCTTCGGCTTTAATATTTTCAATATCATTGAAAGAAGGGAAACCATCATATTCACAAATAGGAATGACAACATCCTCCATATTGATACCAGGAATCTCAAAAATTTCCCAATTAATTAGAGCTGCCACTGTTTTTGCATTATCTTCTGTCTTTGATTTTGTTAAAATCAAAACTTGCCTGCCAATAGATGCAATGGCAAGTCTTCCAATACCCTTTTCTCCAGAGACTGGACGATATTCCTTGTTTGGATCGCGTGGTGGTTGAGAGGTGCTTAGAAACTTACTTTCTGTGCCAAGAACTAACCACCTGTTTTCAAACTCATCCCGAGTCATGCCCATACCATCATCCCGAAGTACAAGCATATTATTATTGCGAATCAGACTTGCGTCAAAATGATCCGCATAAGCATCGTAAGCATTCTTGATCAATTCGTTGATAGCTGTTGGAATGCCTGCAATTTGTTGTCTGCCTAATAGATCAAGAGCCCTTGCTCTGGTTTTAAACTGTGCCATCAGATAATGATTTTATCGTTTCACCTAATCTTCTCGCATACTCGCAAGGCACCGCATTGCCTATGAGTTTGGCCGCAGTTGCAATGCTGTTTGTCTTGAAGACATAATCCTTTGGGAATGTCTGTATAGTAGCGCCTTCTCTAATAGAGATAGCTCGATCCTCTTCTGGATGTCCGAAGCGTCCATTGGATACACTGAAAAACTTTGTCGTAATGGTCGGCGCTGGTCTGTCCCACCACATACGGCCATAGGTATCTTTGAAACTATCGTCATGACCGACAAAACAAGGCAACTGTAACTCTTTATCATTTGCCCAATCTAATCGGCTTCCTCCGTCATGGTGAGTTTTTTGCATACGTTTCATTCCTTTCGGACTCAATCCTGCAACTGTATGCTTAAAATCTGTAACATCTTTATGACCTGCCAATATTTTAGGGAATCCGTTAGATTCTCCTAGCACATCTCGAACAGTTAACTTCTTTTCGCTTTTGTTTGGGAAAAATATTTCTTTGTGTTCCAAACGAGTAGCAATCAAAGAAAAGCGACGACGACTCTGAGGAACTCCATAATCGTTCATATTGACAATCTTTTTATCATACTTATAACCCAATCTTTCAAGTTCTGACAAGAAAAATGGTAAGATACTCTCTTTGTTGGTCGTAATGCCAGGAACATTTTCTACCAACACATAACCAGGCCGATAGTAGTCTATAAAACGTGAAAAGTTTCGCAATAAATCCTTTGACTTCAATGACTTATTTTTATCAGAATTGATAATGCTATAGAACTGACATGGACTACATCCAACCAATATCAAAGAATCGTCATTCGGATGAATGTCAAAGATACGTTCGAAGTAGTTTGTCCTCAAATTTCTGATATCAGTTTGAATGTATACAGTTCCAGGATTGTTGAATTCATAGGTCTCTTTTGCATCCTTGTCAAAATCCACGCCAGCAATTACATTGATTCCCGCTTGACGTAATCCACAGGTCATTCCTCCTCCTCCACAGAAAAAATCAATGGCTTTAAGATCTGTTCGTATATTTACCAAACTCTTTTTCATTTGTTACTCAAATAAAATGTGACATACAAACCTCCATACCCCCAAAAAGAG
>JAZUEV010000383.1:0-5130 GCA_045640345.1 Treponema sp. | reverse complement strand
GTTGTGCCGTTTTTTTACTGCACTCTGTTTGGAAGTTTTTTTGCCTAAAACCCATCGTTTGGAAAAAAAATATGCGAATTTCTCTAAGATATCCCCTGAAATTCAAAAAATATGCCGAAAATATCAAAAATCTACACTTTTTTTTACTAAATTTTGGAAACAACACTTTAAAATTTAAAAAGATGTAGTATATTATATGTAGAGGTGTTCCTATGTCCATTTAGGTTTAGGAACTGTTTCAGGAAATCATGGAGTCCCTGGTAATTAAATTTTAGGGATGGATTTGAGCTGCCCGATATTTTACCCAGGATTTCTGTGGTTCGGAAGTATTGTGCAAGGATGCGACATCTTGAATATAAGCTTTTGGAGATGTCGGTAACTTTATGAGTCCCCCCTTGTTTCAGGGATGAGCGGCCAAAGGAGTTGTCTATGAAGAAGAGTACAAATAAATCTATGTCCAAGGTCTTTGTCACCTTTGCAACTGTTTTCGCTTTCCTTTCATTTTTTGGTTGTGAAATCGGTTTGGGACCCGCAGTTGATGTTGAGGCTCCAAGAGTGGAGATTACAAGTCCAAGCACCAATGCCACGGTGGGTTCGAACTTTAACATAGTTGGAAAGGGAATGGACGATGCGTCGGTTTCTTCCATAGAGATAATCAGGATATTCACAAAGGTCAGGGACGCTAGTGGCAAAATTGTTGACGAAATCCAGTGGCCTAGTAAGAAAGAAGCCGAGAAGGGGAAGACTCTCGGTACAATTAAACCTGTCCGCAATGGAAACTCTTGGGATTGGAATCTTCCGCTCATCTATAAGGGAGGAACTTCCTACGAGTGTAATGGATATCGCCTTGACGGAGTGAAAGATGGAAACTATACCGTGGAAGTTATGGCCTGGGATGATTTTAATAGACCGTCCACCAAGGCTTCCCGCTCCTTTGATATTGATAACACCGCTCCAATTTTCTGGATCTCGTCTCCTGCTGAATTTGAAGGCACCGAAGGACGCACTGAATTTGGACGCTCCGTTGCCATTCAGGGAGTCATAG
The DNA here is from genome assembly GCA_045640345.1 of Treponema sp. GTDB lineage: Bacteria > Spirochaetota > Spirochaetia > Treponematales > Treponemataceae > Treponema_D. The sequence goes on along the minus strand of JAZUEV010000383.1, from coordinate 4,085 downwards.
CCGACATTCATCCTGTTGATGTAATGCGTGTCAGGGCTTTCGATGAGACAGGCAATGAAATTACGCTTCCTAAAAACGAGTTCTCCGATTTTGACAAGGCGACCACCTCTGTTGTTGTTGCTGCCTATTCCGCTGATGTGGCAGAAGGAAATCCTGTGGAAGAGGATGTCCGCTTGCTCCACAGCAACTATATGGCATTGTTCGGAATATCAGGAAGCAACAAGTTTGATGTAGAGATTAACCAGGTTCAAAAGAAGAACATAAATCTTTATGTGGAGGTTGTGGACAAGGCTGGCAATGTTTCCCCTTATATCTATGGCTCCACCCAGCTTCTTCTTGCCATCCGCAATAAACTTGGAATCGATGATCTTACATTCGAAGCCTCCGATTGTATGAGAATTTTGGACGGCTCTTACGCTGGTTCATTGGTTGGCGAAAATGCGAAGACAGTCCGTGATATTCTCTGCGGCGGTGGAGAGAACAACGAAAAATATTTGTCCTATAATGGATCTGCAGGCCACAACTATATCACCGTCGCCGTAAATCCAAACAACTCTCCAACATATTCCGTGCTTGGAGCCGAAGTCACAGGTCTTGGCACTGAGGATGTAAAATTTAATGCTGTCCCACAGGAAGGTGCCATAAACATCTTGATAAGGGCAGGCAGCGACCGCACTCCAATTGATACCTCATCATTGTCTGTGGCCATTTATGATGTTGTGGACGGAAAGAAGCTTGATACTCCGTCATTTGAAATAAGCAAGGACATCAATGGAAGCTGTCTGATCTACAGTGGCAGCTCTGTTTATGATTCTACGAATTTCACTGAGGCTACCATTTCTCTTGATTTGAAAAAGGTTCAGGATACCCTTGGTTCTCAAAAATATAAGCCTAGCTCAAAGCATATCATCGTTATGAAGGGTGTCGATGAAAATGGCGGTGAACTTTTTGGTGAAGGAACATACGGATTCGCCGTTTTAAGTAATTCTCGTGCCGCCGTTGTCTATTCAGATGAAAACAATGGTGTAAAGAAATTCTCTGCCATAGATACATTCAGTTTCCCTCTGACAATCACAGACAACGAAAACGACCCAAGCAAAGGTGTCGGAGTTCAGACAATGGAAAAGGCTGTCATCTACAAGGTTGACTTCTTTGATGGACACTATTCGTCTGCGGCCAATATCAATGAATCAAAACTTATGGCTGGCTACTCTTCAGACTCTTTCATCGCAGGTTCAAGGCTTGTGTCCTCTGGAGACAAAACATTCACAGCATACATTCCTCTCAACAATGGAAAGGGTAGCGGAAATCTGGATGGAAAAAATGTGACTATCCGCATAACCGTCACCGCCGAGAATGGTTTGGCTGATGGTGAAAAGACAGTGTTCCTTCTGTATTCTGACGGTGTAAAACCTGTTCTTACAGAAACAAATCTGATTACTGGTAAAAAAATTAATCTCTCTGATAATAACTATACCCTTAGTGAAGGAAAACACATCTACGAGCTTTCCGGTACTATTTCTGATATAGATGGAAGTGGCATTGAAACAATCTATTATAGCTATGACAACGGTGCTAATTGGAAACCGATGACCGCTATTCCAAATGTCTCGTCCGAAGCATCTTGGAGTCAGAAACTCGAAGTAGAGGAGGGGGACGGTAAATCCGTCTGGCTCAAGGCTAAGGATAAGGTGGAAAACGAATCTGCCGTAAAGAAATATGACAACCTCGTATTTGACTTGTCTATTCCGACTGTGAAAATGACTTCACCGGTATCTGTTGATACATATTATAAAGATGCTCCTCAACTGGAATTTGCAGCAGAGGATGGATACAAGATTACCAAAATAAATGTAACAGCAAAGTTGAATGGTGCAAATGATACAAGCTTTACTGTTGTCCCACAAGGTCTGAACACAAAAAATGCGACTGCTACAGTAAAATTCCCGGCTAAAGACGGAAAATGGGAAATCTCTGTTATCGCCGAGGATGGTTTGGGGCAGAAATCTGCGGAGTCAACGATTTCATTCATACGAGACAAGACAGCTCCAGTATTCAAGGGTGACTTTGTTATAAAAGGTGAAAAGGTGGGCGAGTTCTATAGGTCAACTATCCTCCAGATTGAAGGAGAGTGTACTGACTCCACAGAATTGAGTGAGGTTATTTACTGGGTTGGAGATGACTCATCAAAGGCAAAAACGGAGCCTGCCACAGACCACAAATTCTCAATCACTCCGACTGATTTTACAGCCGAAAATGGTGGTGTCAATGTTCTTCATGTACAGTTGAAGGATGTGGCTGGAAATGTCAGTGCAGAGAAGACTGCCACAATAAAAATCGACACAGGAAAACCGAATCTGATTGTGGCATATATAGAGGACCTCTTGGACAGAGGAAATCTTGAGACCGTGCCTTCAAAAGTATTCTTCGGTGACAAGAAGCCTATAAACATGAGCCTCTACGGTCTTGTCTCTGATGATGGTGGACTTGCTTCAATGGGCTTCACTGTCAACGGAACAGCTGTCACTCCTGTTGTGACTTATACAACAAAGACATTGACAGAGGAGAGCGAAAACTCTGATTATGTATCCGCATCATGGGTTGGCTATGGAACTATTGCTGACAAGTCTAAGATAAAGGCATGGAAGGCTGATTTCACCCAGACTGTCGTAAATGCGGCATCCTCAACAGGCGGAACCCTTTCCATTACCGCAAACGACAAGGCCGGACTAGCTACGACTTTGGCTAATGTACTTTCATTTACAAAGGATTCGACTGCTCCTGCCATTACTGTAAAAGATTTATCCAACGGCAAACTGATTGATGAAAACAATCTGCGTGATGATAAACTCGTTGTCCATGGAACTTGGAGCGATATCGGTGGTTCTGGTACTTCTGTCCTTGAGTGCAAAGTAAACGGAAGCCTACTCGATAAATCTCTCATTGATGCACCTTCTTCGACTTCTTCTATTGCTTGGACAGTTGAGATTCCTAAAGCAAAAATCCCTGCCGGTGACGGAAAGAAAATAGAGTTCATCGCAAAGGATTCTGTTGGAAACGAGAGCAATGCATCATTCATCGATTTGATTTTTGACTACAAGTTGCCGACGGTCACTCCAGTTACCTTGAACGAATACTATTCTTACTCATCATCACCTCTGGAAATAATTATCAAAGGTACTGACGATAGGGGAGTGCCAAGCATAGTGTTCGACACAGCCACCTTGGGTTCAGTGACAACTATACCGGCTCATGAAAGTGTCAACGGTGGAAAGGATCTGAAGATTTCATTACCTCGTGATGGTTCTAAGAATGGAAAATGGGTCATCAATGTTTACGCCAAGGATCTTGCGGGACGAGATGGAGAGACTTATACACTGACAACTACTGTGGACGGTAAAAAACCTACAACCCCAGCTGAATTTTATATTGCCGGAACTGCCTATGATGCGGCAAAACCTGCATGGAACAAGTCAAACCTTCTTCAGATTAAGGCGACCACAACTGATTTAGAGTCTGGAATACGCAAGGTGTATTATAAAGTTTTGGACTCAACTGTTGCGGCTCCAACTGATTTAGCCAACACAAACGATGGTAGCGTTGCTGCATCCTCTGGTTCTGAGTTCAACCTCACCGTCAGCGATCTTCCAGAGAACACTGGATCCAAGGCTACCAAGGTCTATCTTCAGGCAGAGGACATGGCTGGAAACAAGAGCGATGTTGCCTCGGTCATTTTGAACATAGACCAGACAAATCCAGATGTTTCAGTCTCTTACTATACATTTGACATTGGAGACAATCCGGTTCTAAAACCTGTGTCCGGCTTGGTCAGAATAAATGGTACCAACAGCTTTACCGTCTATGGAAAACTGGTGGAGACAGGTTCTGGTGTGAAGAATCTTGATTTCAGTTTCGGTGGAAAGAGTGCAAGGCCTGATGTTCTAAAGTATTCTACAAATGACATAACAAATCCTTCGTCATTGCCTGTGTTTACTGATTCAAAGGAGAATGCAAAGTCCTTTATGGCTACATTCAGCAACGACAATATGGCCGAAGAAGTCGGATCGTAGCCATGTCGTTCTGTG
>JAZUEV010000382.1:0-3438 GCA_045640345.1 Treponema sp. | reverse complement strand
ATGAAGCTGGAAATGCTAAATTGAATTCCGAAAATCTTTTCTTTTACAATGCAAATATTTACTTCGATTATGCCGTTTCCAATTTTCAAAAAAATAATTTAAGAAACAAACAGATTTGGGTGAAAGGTGGATTTTCCGATGGTGGTTCTGGACCTGCCTCATTGAAATGGAGTTTGAGGACTGCGAATTCAAAGTATTACTCACAGGAACCTGGTTTAGAAATCATGCACGGTCAGATTGACGATATTGAAATTTTTGGATCGAATGCAACCATAAAAAATAATGGCATCAGAATTTCTTTGGACAAAATTGTTGATGAAGGTGCTTACACATTGACTTTCACCTGCACCGATAAAAATGGTAATGAGAACATTCGTGAATATAATTTTGTTTATGATGTTGCAAATACATCCAAGATTGTAGATTATTATACAGGCGCACGAAATCAAGCTGTTGAGATTTGGTTTAATACAGAAGATTTACTTGATGTAGCAAAAGTGAAAATTTCAGGTGACGCAACAGAAACAATCAATGTGCTAAATCCAAGTTCAACAAAAATTAAATTCAATTTTACTGATAAAAATGTCCATAGTTTTGTTTTAAGGACTGTTGATTTTTGCGGAAATGAATCTACCCAAACATTAAATATTAATGAAGATGCAACTGTTTATACTGGAAGTATTGTCTATAATCCAACCAACAATGCAGAAGACATTTTCTGTTCAAAAAAATATTACAATAAAAATCCAATCGGTGTTGTGTCTGATGCGTCGGATGTTTCAAAAATTAGGGTATGGGATTTATGGCAAGATGACAGTAAAAGGATGATGGGACCATGGACTTACAGTATGCCATTTGAGTTTGGTGATGAACATGGTCACAAGACTACTTTAGACGATGGTCTAATCACATATAACAACATTATGGAATGTGATGGAACAAAAAACAATATTATCACTACAGATATTTCTTCAAATACTCAATACATTTACGCATATTTGAAAAATACAAAAAACATAAACAGTCCTGTCACTTGGTATTTGCCGTCTATCAGGGAAGCAGACAATTTGCGAAAAACTCCAGTGAAGAAATCCATGAAAGTTAGTTTCGAATTATTGAACAAAAATAATATTCCATGCAAATTTGTTTATAATGAAAATGCTACGATAAATAACAAAATTGTAGGTGACGAATGTTATGCTGCCATGGTTTGGAATCACAATCTTTATGGATATATATGGTACACTGCCTCAACGCATCCAGACAGTTATTCTAGTGATTGGGAAAATCATGGACTTGATGCTTTTCATCCGACTAATTATTTTATTATATATAACAGATATATGTGCCAAATTGATATGAGATAAAATCTCCACAAATCCAAACTTCCGATTTCTACAATAACTATAAAAACAAAATCAATATACTAAAATCACAAAACGACAGAGACGTCTTTGGAAAAATCCAGAGGCGTTTTTTTTTATGCAAGAAAATTGGTTACCCCGGCGGTCATCTCCAAAGTCTACACAACGGATTAAGGGATGACTGCTTTTTTTGGGGAATCATCAACCATGTTTTCTTACTACAAACAATCGTCGTTTCGACCAAGCGTAAAACAAACAATTGTCATTTCGACCAAGTGTAAAACAAACGATTGTCATTTCGACCAAGTGTAAAACAAGCAATCGTCATTTCGACCAAGCGTAAAACAAACAATCGTCATTTCGACCAAGCATAAAACAAACAATCGTCATTTCGACCAAGCGTAAAACAAACAATTGTCATTTCGACCAAGCATAAAATAAACAATCGTCATTTCGACCAAGCGTAAAATAAACGATTGTCATTTTGACCAAGTGTAAAACAAACAATCGTCATTTTGACCAAGTGTAAAACAAACGATTGTCATTTCGACCAAGCATAAAATAAACAATCGTCATTTCGACCAAGGGTAAAACAAACAATCGTCATTTTGACCAAGCATAAAATAAACAATCGTCATTTTGACCAAGGGTAAAACAAACGATTGTTATTTTGACCAAGCGAAGCGCGTGGAGAAATCTCAAATACGTCCATTGATTCGAGACTCAACGTTTGTCTTATTTAAATCATTCCTTTGTTCAAATCTTCAATGCTCACACTAAAAAGATAATCTGAAATTAAATTACCAAGTTTTTCCCACATAGGTAAAGTTTTACATGAGCTTGCTTTTGGACACTGGTTTGGTTTGCAATCAAGACAGGAAACTGGAGCCAATGAATCTTCCGTCAGTTCCAAAATTTCACCTACACTAATTTTTGATGCAGGTTTATTTAATTTGTATCCACCATTTTTTCCTCTAAGACCATCCAAAAGATTTGCCTTGACCAAAAGTGCCACAATCGATTCTGCATATTTTAAAGAGATTTCTTGGCAACTGGAAAGTTCTGCTAGACTTACTCTTTCATCCTTGTTCCTTTTGCTAAGTTCCATGACAATTCTTATTGCATATCTACCGCGAGTTGAAATCAACATTATTTTACCGCCTTAGTGATAATTCCACCACCAATAATTACTCCATCCTTATAAAGCACAGCGCTTTGTCCAGGTGCCACTGCTCTTTGAGGTTCCAAAAAATTAATTAACCAAGGTTGACCTTTATATGAATTTTTATCCTCATCTTTAGGGATATATTTTGTTACCTTACATGGAACAGGTTTTGACGCAAGTCTGATTTTGACCAGCGCTTCAATTTCATCATTAGGTTCTACATCAGCAGGCCACACAAAATCATCGGCAATTAAAGCAGATGAATCCAGGTCTTCATTTTTTGCAAGGACCACAAGATTATTTTTTGCATCGATTGAATGAACATACACTGGATATGAACAAGCCACTCCCAATCCACGACGCTGACCAATTGTGTAATGTTCAATACCTTTGTGGCGACCAAGAATGTGACCGTCCAGATCAATAATATCTCCAGGAATACTTTCCTTGTCTGCAAATAATGCGTCACGATATTCTTCACCGACAAAGTCCTGACTTTCTTCTCTGTTAGCTGCATCCAGGTGTGCTTTTTTTGCAAGCTCAAAGACTTCCGATTTTTTTAATTCTGCCAATGGAAATCTGACTTTTTCCAAAACGGATGATGGAACACGATAGATAAAATATGTCTGATCTTTTGTCACATCGGTGGCGCCGCTAACCATTGCAGGTTTTTTATCTGTCCCAAAAATCCCGACGTTAGGTTTTACTATTTTGGCGTAATGTCCTGTACAAAAATAATCGTATTCGATTCCAAGTTTTGAAACAGCTTCAAGCATGGCTCCAAATTTTATGTTTCTATTGCACATGATGCAAGGATTTGGTGTTCGTCCGCTTCTATATTCGTTCTTAAAATATTGAAGGATTTTTTCTTTATAAACGTCTTTTAGATCCACAACAAAATATTCAATG
>JAZUEV010000381.1:0-1941 GCA_045640345.1 Treponema sp. | reverse complement strand
TATGTTGAACCAGATTTTGTCAAGGGCTCCTGTATATCTTTTGGTGGCGGTCCGGTGTTTTGCTTTTATTTTAACTCTTCCTCTTTTTTCTTCCCGAACCGTATCCAGGATTGCCAAGCTGACTTTGGCTATCTATTTTGCTTTCCTCATTTCGCCAAGGCTTTCGTTGAATTCTGGAATGTATGCCGACTATGCAGGATTCATCACTCCGGAGGGGACTTTCAATTTAAGCTATATCTTCCTTTTGGTGGGAGAAGCCTTGATAGGAATCATAATGGGGTTTTTCATCAATATCATATTCTCTTCTTTCAGCACTGCCGGTCAATTTTTTGCATTCCAGATGGGATTTGCCGCCAGTGAAGTCTATGATGCCTTGAGCCAGGTGGAAAATCCTTTGATGGGACAGTACCTCAACTTGGTTGCCATGCTTGTTTTCATGCAGACAGGTTGTTTTAGGATTCTCTTTTCTGACGGACTTTTGGCGAGCTTCGAGCATTTGAACGCCATGTCCATCGTCAATCACAATCAGGAGATGGCCAGATTTCTTCTTCATGGTCTGACGAGACTTTTTTTGGATGCCATCATAATAGCCATGCCTTTGATCGGGACTCTTTTTTTGATCAATGTTTCCATGGGTATATTCACCAAGGCGTCTCCCCACATGAATCTTCTTTCTGAGGGATTTCCTATTTTGATTTTGACAGCCTTTTTTGTTTTGACTTTCCTGCTTCCATATTTTATCAACTTTGCCGACAGGATGTTTGCGTCAAGTTTCCATACGCTGGGCAATTTCTTTAAGTCCATAAGTGGAGGTGGAGCATGAGCCAGATAGATTTGCAGTGGTTTGCTCCAGAAGACGAGGGGCGAACAGAAGATCCTTCGGAACATAAACTCCGTAAAGCCCGTGAGGAAGGTCGTGTAGCGAAAAGTCAGGAACTTAACGGGGCTGTTGTTTTTTTGTTGGGAGTGGTGCTTCTTCTTTTTCTTGGTCCATGGATTGAACGGAATCTTGAAGAGATGATGGTTTTCTTTTTCAATCAATCGACTGCGGAAAAAGTGGACAACGGTCAATTTGCCTATGTCTTTGCCCAATATTTTTGCAAACTGGTTTTACCTTTTGCGATCGTCGGTGTCATAGCCGGGGTTGTGTGCAACTTGATCCAGAACAAGGGATTTCTCTATACCACCAAGACCATCACTCCCAAGTTCGATAAGATTGTGCCGCATTTTGGACAGTACTTCAAGCGAACGCTTTTTTCTTTTGAAGGCGTATTCAATATTGTAAAGTCCATCGCAAAGGTGATCATACTTGGAATCATCTGTTTTTTGATGATTTATTCCCAGCGAGATAAACTGTTGTCAGCGGAAAATATACCGGGACCAATGCTTGCCATGAAAACTTTCGCGGGTGTGGCGGGACGGATGTTGATTATCGCTGGCGTTATTTTGGTTGGTATCGGTATACTTGATTATTTTGTTCAGAAAAGGCAGTTCAAGGAACAGAACAAGATGACCAAGCAGGAAGTGAAACAGGAATACAAGGAACTGGAAGGGGATCCTGAGGTGAAAAGTCATTTGGACGCTGCCCAAAAGGAGATGCTTTCACAGAATATTCCGAAGGCCATGAGGGAGGCGGATGTTTTGATTACAAACCCGACTCATTTTGCCGTCGCTCTGCAATGGAAAAGGGAAATAAACATTGCTCCTGAAGTGACTGCGAAGGGTGAGGATTTGTTGGCCCAGAACATGAAAAGAATGGCCCGGGAAAACCATGTTCCTATGATAGAAAACAGACCTCTTGCCCGTGGATTGTACAACGATTCCAAGGTTGGAGATGTGATTCCAGAAAACTATTGGAGGGCGATTGCGGTTGTCTATAGCCAGATCGGTTATATGGACAAAAATAAGTGACAAAATAAAGGGCATCTCTAGAAAATATTT
>JAZUEV010000380.1:0-8661 GCA_045640345.1 Treponema sp. | reverse complement strand
AATTGGCTGACAAAAAAATGTATGAGAATAAGGAAGAGTATTATAGATTAAACAAGGGCGTGGACAGAAGAAAACAAAAAGGTGCCTTTGAAATAATTTGTGAATCCTACGTAAAGATTCTGAGAGTAAATTTGACAAACGATACTTATGAAATAATCAGGACTGCGGATAATGAATTGCGTAGCTCAAAATTAAAGGGCGTGGAATTTGATACACTTTCAAAATGGCTGAACTCTTTTGTGCAATCCGATTGTATCCATCCTGATGATATTGAAAAGTATCGAGAAAAAACCGACTTGAAAAAAATAAAAAAATATTTCAAGGAATTTAAAAACACTTACGCTTTCCGTTACAAAAGAAAAGTTGACGATGGAGATTTTAAGGAAGTCCTCATGGAGATTTCTCCTACAAAAGAATTCACCATGGACAATATGGATGCGTTCCTTTATGTCAAGAGCATAAGTTTTTAAATTTGAAAATTGGTAGGTGATTTATGAAAATTGATTTTCCAAACATTGAAGCAAAAGTTTTTCCGAACTTTAAAGGCGGCGAAAAAAATATGGACGCAAAAATGTGCTTCGATGGTAAAAATAGAATTCTTTGGGGAAGTCTTGAAGTCGGAGCAACAATTGGATTTCATTGCCATGACACATCAAGTGAAATAATTTATATTCTTTCTGGCGATGGAAAAGTTCTTTATGATGATACAGTTGAATTTGTAAAGCCTGGCGATTGTCATTATTGTCCGAAAGGTCACAGTCATAGTTTGCAGAACAACAGTTCCACAGAGCCACTTGAATTTTTTGCAGTCGTTCCTGAGGATGATGTTTTTGTAAAAATGAAAAACCGTCGTTCAGTTCGTAAGTTCAAAACACAGATGCCTCCAAAAGAAATGATTCAAAAAGTTATTGAAGCTGGACGATGGGCTGCAAGTGGTAGAAACAGGCAGACTTCCATTATTGTTGCTGTCACAAATAAAGAAATTATTTCAAGGTTGACAAAAATTAATGGAGAAATTTCCCAGCGCAGCAATGACCAATTCTATGGAGCGCCGGTTATCTTGATTGTTCTTTCCGATAAAAATTGGAGAAACAAAACTTATGACGGTTCATTGATTTTGGGAAACATGATGTTGGCTGCCCACGATATGGGTTTAGGAACTTGCTGGATTCATCGTGCAAAAGAAACTTTTGAAACTGAAGAGTGGAAGAATTGGCTTTTGTCTTTGGGAATAGAAGGTGAGTGGGAAGGAATTGGACATCTTGCTTTGGGTTATCCAGATGGAGATTATCCTGCTGAAATTCCTCGAACCGGCAATCAAGTTTTTTGGTGTGAATAAATAACAGGAGTCCCTAAGTTTTTTAGAGACTCCTCAATTTTTTAGAGGGTTACTGAAAAACTACAAAAACCGTCATCCCGAATTTATTTCGGAATCTCTAAATAAAAATTATTTATACTTAAAGAAATGCTGAGTCAAACCCAGCATGACAAAATTGGATTTTTCAATGACCTCCTTTTTCAGTGGCATATTTTTAACTGTGGGTTATTTCTTTTGCCTTTGCTTCTATTTTTTCTGACAAAGTTTTTATATCATTTTGATTTTCGCTGATGATTCTAACAAATACAGAACCAGCGACAACAGCTTCAACGCTAGATGCCAAAGCCCCACTTTGTTCTCCATTTGAAATTCCAAATCCACCGTAAATCAAACTTCCACCGTCACCAACTTTTTTAAGGAATGTGAGAGTGTCATTATCGATTGTGGTTTTTGTACCAGTGATTCCAGCACGCAAAGCCGCATAGATATATTTAAATCCAGCATGGGCAAGTTTGCTAAGTCTTTCATCACTCATACTTGGTGCGGCGACAGGAATATTTTCCATTCCATATTTTTTACATGCCTGTGTAAGACCTTCATCAAAATCGAAAGGCAAGTCAGGAATAATCATTCCCTTTACACCAACCTCTGAAGCTTTTTTACAGAATGCATCAATTCCAGGTGTATAAATCAAGCTTCCATAGCTCATCAAATAAATTTCTGTATCTGGAAATTCTTTGTGAAGTTTTTCAATAAAAGCAAGTCCATCTGCTGTCTTGTATTTTCTTTCCAAAACTTTTGTACATGCATCCTGAATTGCTGGACCGTCTGCGCTTGGGTCTGAAAATGGCAACTGGATTTCCAAAATATCTGCACCACCAGCAACCAATGCTCTTGCCGCTGCCAAAGAAATTTCATCAGTTGGATATCCTGCAACCAAGTGGCTCATTAATTTTATCTTGTTCATTTTTTCTCCATTAAAAGTCAATATGGAAACATCAATTTCAAAATTGGCTTTTTCGCACATTCGCAATAATTTGAGAACATGCAGTTTATATTGAAGTTCGCAACGCAAACCTGAAGTGGATGATAAATTTTTTTTTATTCTTATCCACTTCAATTTATTGGACATCTCTGAAAAGTATTTTGGGCATATCTAAAAACTGCAATTTTTAGAGACCCCTTTTTTAAGGATGCCAAATTACATTATATTAGAATTGTGAATTTCTTTGTCGCTTTCAAGTCTTTCAACTTCTGCCTTCAAGAAATCAATCCATTCCTGTCTTCTGAAAACTGGACTTGTGATAAACAAATCTTTATCTCCACGACCACTCATGTTGATGATAATTGCTTTTTCTTTTGGCAACTCTTTTGCAATCTTCATTGCTGCGGCTCCTGCGTGGGCACTTTCCATGGCGAACAAGATACCTTCATTCTTTGCAAAAAACTGAATTGCTTCAAGAGCTTCCTTGTCAAGGATGGATGTAAATTCAACACGACCAGATGCTCCAAGTGCTGCCAGTTGTGGACCGATTCCCATATAATCAAGACCAGCAGAAATCGATCTTGTAGGCAATGACTGACCATCTTCATCCAAAAGGAAACGACTCTTATATCCTTGGACAATTCCTTCACGACTTGCGTTACCTGTCATTCTGCTTGCATTTTCTCCAACGCCTGGACCAATTCCACCAGCTTCGGCACCAATCAGTCGAGGTTCTTTTTTGTCAATGAATGGAGTAAAAAATCCAATTGAATTTGAACCACCACCAACGCAGGCAACCATAGCTCCAATATCGATTCCACGTTCCTTGCACTGTTGTTCAACTTCATAACCGATGACGCTTTGGAATTCACGAACGATATCAGGGAATGGGGCAGGTCCCAATGCAGAACCAAGAACATAATGAGTTGTATCTGGATGTGCAGCCCAATCTCTCATGGCTTCATTGACTGCATCTTTTAATGTGCGGCTTCCTGATTTGACTGCGTGAACTTTTGCACCATACATTTCCATTGTAGCAACATTTGGCTGCTGTCTTTTTACATCGATCTCGCCCATGTAGATTGTACAGTCCAATCCCAATTTTGCACAAGCGGCGGCAGTAGCAAGACCATGTTGACCAGCACCAGTTTCTGCGATGATTCTGTTTTTTCCCATGCGCTTTGCCAAAAGACATTGACCGATGGCGTTGTTTATTTTATGTGCTCCAGTGTTTGCAAGTCCCTCAAGTTTAATATAAATCTGAGCGCCTCCCAAAAGTTTGGTAGCAGTTGGAGCATAATAAAGTGGAGTCTCTCGACCGATGTAGTCTCTACGAATTATTGCAAGTTCTTCCAAAAAGCTTGGATCCGACATATATTTTTTGAATGCAATTTCCAATTCATCCAAAGGTCTACGCAAAACTTCAGCGACATATTTTCCGCCATAGTTGTCAAAAAATCCATTTGTAGAATATTTCATTTCTGTCCTCCATTCAATTTTTCAAAAAGCATCTCGATTTTTTTTGAATCTTTTTTTCCTTTTTCAATTTCCAATCCGCTGGAAATGTCCAGTAATTCGGCATCATATTTTTGAATAATTTCTTCTATATTATTTGGATTCAATCCACCTGCCAGCCACAGTTTTTGTTTTGAAGAAATCTTTTGAACCAAGTCCCCATCAATCTGAATTCCTGTTCCACCAAGTAGTCCTTCGATTTTTGTGTCCACAAGAATTCGTGGTTCTCCAAGTTTGCGAAGCTCCTCAAGTTTTTGTAAATCATCTTCACAATTGATTGGAACAACACAATAATGAGGGATGTGTCGATTTTCATCTTTGCCCAAAAAATCCATTGCCACATCAAAACCGTGAAGCTGAATCACATCAAAAATATTTTCATCAAAAAGTTTAAATGCCAAATCGCTTTCATTTGAATTCATTTCGGTGATTACGGCAACAGTTTTTGCTTTTGTGGATTTTTTTATTTCAGTCAACTGATTTTTGAAGTCGGAAATTTTTTCGTAAACATTTCTTGGACTTTTGCTACAAAAAATAAATCCTAAAAAATCTGCACCACATTTTGCTGAAATATTTGCGTCCTCAAAATTCGTAAGTCCACAAATTTTTATCAAAGGTTTTTTGATGTTCTCTTTTTCCTTTTTCCTTAATTCCACGGCAATGTTTGTCCAGAATTTTGAATGAGGATTTTCCTTACCATTGATAAATCCTTCAACCAATTTTTTTGCTTCACTTGGATTTCTTGCAGCCGCCTCTCCCAAAAGCATTCCTGTAAATCCAAGACTTCCTGCAAAATCAGCAGACTGTGGTGTTCGGATACCGCTTTCAAAAACCACTCTCGCGTCTTCACCCATAATTGATTTTATTTCATTAAGGATTGCGCTTGGGGTCAAAAGGTTGATTGAAAAATTTTTAAGATCCCTACAGTTGACACCGCAGACAATAAATTTTTCATCCACGGCTTGGGCAACAAGATTTAACTTTCTTAAATCGTCGTCCATTTTTAATTCAACCAATGCAGTGATTCCAAGACTCTGACATTTTTGTGCCATGGACACAATTTTTTTGTCATCCAAAATTCTTGCAATCAACAAAACTGCGTCCGCGCCACAACGGTATGCAACATCAATTTCTTCTTCTTCCAAAAGAAAATCTTTTCGTAAAACTGCAGCACGATTTTCAACAGCAGATGCAACTTTGATTAAATCATCAAGTCCACCTTTGAACCAATGTTCCTCTGACAAAACGGAAATTGCAGCCGCTCCACCATCCACATAAGAAAGCGCAGTTTTTGCAGAATCCAGATTTGGTGCTATATCGCCCTTGCTTGGACTTGCTCTTTTTACTTCAAGAATCACGCCCTTGTTTTTTAGAAACGGAACAACAGCTCTGCTTCTTTTTTCAGGAATGGTGTAGCCCAAATCAATTCCACGCTGGGACAAATCTTCTTTATGTTTTTCAACAATTTGGTCAAGAATATTCATTTTATTTTGACTGCCCCGTTATGAATTTAATGATTTTGATACTTCAGCAATCTGGTTCAATTTTTCAAGAGCCTTGCCACTGTCGATTGCATTTTTTGCCATCTCAAATCCATCTTTAAGTGTCCGAGCTTTTCCACTGATATACAAAAGAGCACCAGCGTTCATACAGGTTGCGGCTTTGATTGTTGGTCGTCCGTTTCCGTTTAAAATCTCAATTGCAAGTGCAGCGTTGTCCTTTCCATTGCCGCCATAAAGTTCAGATTCATCAGCAGAGGTGATTCCAAATTTTGCTGGGTCGATGGAGTAGGCATATTCTTTTCCGTCTTCATTTATTTGATAGACATGGGTGATTGCGCAAGGAGAGATTTCATCATATCCGTCTTCGCTGGAGACAACCATTACTCTTTTTGCTCCCAACTGTTTTGCGGCTTTTGCGTAGGTCTTCATCAAGTCTTTTGAATAAATTCCCAGCACCTCATATTCAGCGTCTGCGGGATTTAAAAGTGGACCCATGATGTTCATAATGGTTTTGATTCCCAAAGCTTTTCTGACTGGAGCGGCGAATCTCATTGCTGAGTGATAGACTGTCGCCATCAAAAATCCGAACCCTGTTTTTTCAATCAACTGACAAGTTTTTTCTGGAGATGCCATAATGTTGATTCCAAGATTTTCAAAAAAGTCAGCGGCACCTGATTTGGAACTTACAGCTCTGTTGCCATGTTTTGTGACTGTCAATCCACAGCTTGTCGCCACCAAAGCAGAGAGTGATGAAATATTGAACGAACCTTTTCCGTCTCCACCTGTTCCAACTATTTCTGCATTGTTTTTGAATTCAATTGGCAATGGTTTTTTGACTTTTAAAATCGCTTTTGCAAAACCAACGATTTCGCTTACTGCAACTTTTTTACAGGCAAGTCCCGTCAAAACTGCTGCGGTGATTCTTTCGTCCAAAGTTCCGTCCGCAAGATTTTCCATAAACCTTGTTGCATCTTCTTCGGACAAATCTTTTCCCGCTGTGATTTTGTTGAGGATGTCTGTCACAGGAAGATTGTCGCGACGATAATTCAGGAATGCTCTAAAAATATCGTCACCGTTTTTGCTGGCGATTGATTCTGGATGGAACTGGACACCTTCAATGCACATGGTCTTGTGTCTGATTCCCATGATGTCACCGTCTTTTGCTCTTGCAGTGATTTCAAATTCATCGCTCAAAGTTGATTCGTCGATTACCAATGAATGATATCTTGTGAATGTGGATGATTTTCCAACCAATCTAAAAATACCACGACCGTCTGTTTCGATTTCTTCAACCACACCGTGACGGATATATTTGGCTTGAACGATTGTTGCGCCGAATGCTTCTCCAATTGCCTGATGACCAAGACACACGCCAAGGATAGGAAGTTTGCCTGCGAAATATTTGATCGCGTCGATTGAAACACCGGCTTCCTTTGGAGTTCCTGGACCTGGACTTATTACCAAGCGACTTGGATTCATGGCTTCGATTTCTGGTACAGTGATTTCCTTTGAACGAACAACTTTTACTTCTTCATCGGAAAGTCTCTGCAAACTCTGGACAACATTGTATGTAAAACTATCGTAATTGTCGATTACTAAAATCATTTTTATTCTCCCATAAAAAATTTTGATGAAGGCTTAAGCTTTTTTTGTTCCTTCGATTACAGAACGAAGCGCCCCAAGTTTTTCATTGGTCTCTTCCCATTCACGATCTGGATTGCTGTCGTAAACAATTCCACCGCCGGCCTGTAAACTCCAAGTTGCTCCCTGCTTTAATGCGCAACGGATTCCAATACAGAAATCCAAATCTCCATTGGTCTGAAGATATCCAACAGCGCCTGCATAAAAGCGTCTTTTGATTTTTTCAAGTCTGCTAAGAATTTGGATGGCACTGATTTTTGGTGAACCTGAAACTGTTCCTGCTGGGAATGCAGATCTAAGGACCTGGATTTGTTTAAAGTCATCCCTGACCAATCCCTGTACATCGCTAACCAAGTGCATGACATGACTAAAATATTCACAATCCATGTAACGGGTAACTTCCACGGAACCGGATTTACATACTCGTCCCAAATCATTGCGGGCCAAATCAACAAGCATAAGATGTTCGCTTTTTTCTTTTGGGTCGTTCAACAAATCTGCCTTAAGCATTTCATCTTCATTTGCATCTTTTCCACGACGACGGGTTCCTGCGATTGGTCTGATTGACGCAACTCCATCTCTAACACGAACCAAGCTTTCTGGAGAACTACCCACCAACTGTCTGTCACCGAAATCAAGATAGAAAAGATATGGACTTGGATTAACGGAACGAAGTCTTCTATAAATTTCCATTGCAGAATTTTCACACTCCAACTGAAGTCTTCTACTTGGAACAGCCTGGAAAATGTTTCCTGCAACAATTTCTTTTTTGAGGGCGACGACTTTTTCTTTGTATTCTTTTTCGCTTAATTCAAGATCTGTAATTGTGCTGACAGGTTTTGCTTCTTCTGGTGCTGACAGATAACTGAAGTCCAAATCATTCAAGCGCTGCTTCAAATTGTCAACCGCTTTCTGCAAATCAATCTGGTGTTCAATATAGTTGAAAGCAAAAATGTGGAGTGTTTCTGTAAAATGGTCAAAGACGATATAAAGATGTCCGACAATGAATTCGCTTTCCGGGATTTTTAATTCATCTGTCTGTGGTGCCAAAGTTATGGTGTCACATCTGGCGCAGAATTCGTATCCCAAATATCCAACGCCACTGGCAGGTACAGGAATGTCTTTTACTGGCAACTCATTTTCCTGGGCCACATAAAGAAGCGCGTCCAAAATATCTGGAGTGTGAACAACTTTTGAACCAGGCGCAATCATCTCGATTTGTCCACCAACGCTTTCTGCTGTCTGTGATGTGAATGGAACTCTGCGTCCGTCAATCATAAAAGCGATTCCTTCATCGTCTTGAAGAATATGGAATGCTTCCTCCGTCATAAGAATAGAATATCTTTCTTTTCCACGATTGAATCGGGCACTTTCAAGCACAACCCTGGCTCCGATTTTTTTTGCCAAACTGAATGGGGTGTAGCGGTCACTTGGCAATGAGATATAAATACAGTCATTTCTTTTTATCATGTTTCCTCCAGGGATTCATTAAAATCTTTTACGAATCTAGTGTCTCCATTGTTCTTTGGGGACTCCATAATATGCTTCCAAATAACTATTTTCGGAAGTTCCTCTTGTTTCTATTTGTAGTAACAATGTTATTATATATAGAAACACTTGCTTCTGTCAATAGAAACATAAAAAATTATTTTTGAAAAAAGGTCTGGTATTAATAGAATTATGAAAAAATACATTTTTTG